>JBEKXG010000012.1:0-20190 GCA_049512295.1 Syntrophobacteraceae bacterium | reverse complement strand
TGCGGGTCGTGTTCGATATTCCCCTGAGGGCTGTCTCGCCTGGACAGGCGGTCGTCTTTTACAGTGGCGGCCGTGTGCTCGGAGGAGGATGGATCGACCGGGCGGTTGGACCGCCAGCCGGGATTGGCGAAGCGGGGGTCGCCGCCGGCCCGGCTTAAGCCTGGCGGGGAGGGACGCCGCAGGCCGAAATGGCCATCCCGGCCGGCGGCCCCACACCCGAGGAGGCAAAAAATGAGTTCAACGGATAACAATCGTTATGCCCGGCAGCAAATCCTGCCCGAAATAGGTGCAAACGGACAGCTCAAACTGGCTGAGAGCACTGTGTTCATAGTCGGGTGCGGAGCGCTCGGAGGCTTTCAGGCCGAGCTTCTGGCGAGGGCCGGCCTGGGCAGACTTCGAATCGCAGACCGTGACCTCGTGGAGTGGAGTAACCTTCAGCGGCAGGTTCTTTTCGAAGAAAAAGACGCGGCGGCAAATGTCTCTAAAGCCGAAGCCGCCGCACGGCGCCTGCTGGCGATCAATTCTTCCATTACCGTTGAATCGGTGGCTGTCGATGTGACAACGCAAAACGCAGAATCGCTGCTGGCGGACGCCGATCTCGTCCTTGACGGCACTGACAACTTCGAGACCCGTTATCTGCTTAACGACGTTTGCGTCAAGCAGGGAAAACCCTGGGTATATGCCGGGGTGATCGGCACGGTGGGCATGGTGATGCCGATCCTCCCAGGCCATGGTCCCTGCCTTAGATGCGTTGTTCCGGACTCTCCCGATCCCGGTTCCTTTCCCACCTGCGATACAGCGGGTGTACTCAACTCAGCCGTCGCAGTCATGGCTTCGCTTCAGGTGACGATCGCCCTGCGGATACTTCTGGGGTCGCCCCCGGCCAATATAGCCCTCTTTTACGCCGATGTCTGGAACGGTTCCTTTGAGCTTATGGAGTTCCAAAGAGATGAGAAATGTCCGTGCTGCGCCCTCGGGAATTTCGAATTCCTCGATGCCCGCCAGCTCTCTTGGACAACTTCCCTTTGCGGCCGCAATTCGGTCCAGGTAAACCCTCCGCGAGCCGTCCAGCTCGACTTTGCGGTACTTCGCAAACGGCTGGAGCAGGTCGGGTGCGTCAGCACGAGCGGTCTGCTGATTCGTTTTAAAGCGGATGACGGCGAAATGGTTATCTTTCCTGATGGAAGGGCTATTGTCACGGATACGACCGATGTGGCCAAGGCAAGGACATTTTATGCCCGATATATCGGGATTTAGGCGTTTGGGCGGATTCTATTGATGGAAGCCGAGAAAATGGACTTCATCGAGGCCTTGAGTGCAGGGGTGGACCGCAGAAGACCCGCTGTTGAATGGCTTGTCCCGCTTCTTGAATCGGGAGGTGAGCAAGAACGCCTTCTTCTCCGCACAGCCGACAGGTTTAGAGCTGAAACCATGGGCGAGGCCGTTCATCTCAGAGGCATTATAGAGTTTTCGAACTACTGTAGAAAAAACTGCGGGTACTGTGGGTTGAGAAGGGATAATCGCAAGCTTGCAAGATACCGGCTGACGCGCGAGGAGATCGTAGAGGCCGCAATAAAGGCCTGGCAGATCGGCTATAAGACCATTGTGCTCCAGTCGGGCGAGGATTTGTATTTCAGCACGGAATTAGCGGCCGATATCATTGGCGAAATAAAATCCAGGACAGGGCTTGCCATAACCCTGAGCCTGGGAGAGCGTGACGGAAGCGCTTATTCGGCATGGAGGAAAGCCGGCGCAGACCGCTACCTGCTCAGGATTGAGACCACTGACGAGGCACTCTTTAAAGAACTCCATCCCGATGATGACCTCAATGAAAGAAAGCGATGCCTTTTCGAGCTGAAAGAACTCGGCTACCAGTTGGGAAGCGGAGTGATGGTCGGACTCCCCGGACAGGGCGCCCTGAGTCTTGCCAAAGATGTAATCTGGCTGCGCGGACTGGGGGCAGAGATGATCGGCGTAGGCCCGTTTATACCTCATCCCGGGACCCCTTTGAAAAATGAGAAGGGCGGGACGCTCGAGCAGGCTTTGCGGCTGGTGGCCGTTTTGAGGCTGGTATTCCCTTATGCCCATATCCCAGCGACAACGGCGATGGGCAGCCTCGATCCCGTTGGCAGAGAAAAAGCCCTGCAAGCGGGAGCGAATGTGATGATGCCCAATATCACTCCCGCCAAAGTGCGTCCTCTCTATGAACTCTACCCCAACAAGATATGCCTGGATGAGAATGCCGACAGGTGTTTTGCCTGCGTCGCGTCCAGGATCTTTGCCTTAAACCGGACGATAGGCGCCGGCCCCGGTCATGTGATCAGGGACCTATACGTATGAGGGCGATCGCGCTTCTTTCCGGGGGTCTGGATAGCTCTCTTGCGGTCAAACTCATGATTGACCAGGGCATCGAGGTGATAGCACTGCATTTCACCAGTCCCTTCTGCAACTGCACACCGAAAAAGGCAGGATGCAGAAACCAGGCGCGTTTCATTGCCGAAGTGCTGGGGGTCGAGATTCAGGTAATAGCCAAGGGCATTGACTATCTCTCGATTGTCAAAGACCCTCCCCACGGTCACGGCAGGGGCATGAACCCGTGCATCGACTGCCGGATCTACATGTTAGGGAAAACAAAGGAGAGGATGGCTTCCCTCGGCGCTTCTTTTGTGGTCACCGGAGAGGTGCTTGGCCAGAGGCCCATGTCTCAGCACAGAAATGCCATAGAACTCATCGAAAGAGAAAGCGGTCTCAAAGGACTTATCCTGAGGCCGCTTTCAGCCCACCTTTTCCCGCCCAGCTTTCCCGAGCTTGAGGGCGTGATTGACCGCGAGAGGCTTCTTGCCATCACGGGCAGATCGAGAAAGAAGCAGATCGAGATGGCGGACAGGCTCGGGATAAGGGACTATCCCTGCCCGGCCGGCGGATGTCTTCTCACGGACCCAATCATCGCGTCCAGGCTCAGGGACCTTTTCAATTGTACGCCCGATTTCGACATGACGGACATCTATCTTCTGAAAGTTGGAAGGCACTTCAGGGTGCAGCCGGCCTTGAAGGTTATCCTGGGAAGAAACGAAGCCGAAAATTCGCAGATCGGTTCCATGGCAAAACGCGGCCATACTCTTTTTATTCCTGAAAATTTCAAGGGACCGGCTGCACTGGCGAGTGGAATCCCGGATGAGGCGGAGACCCGCCTGATCGGGGGAATGATTGCCCGCTATTCAAAGGACAACTCAACTCCATATGAGATCCGGAAGGAAATCATCGGGGAGAATATATCAACGCTAAGTGCGGCGGAAAAACTCTCTCAAGAGATCGTCGATGCCTTACTAATAGGTCCTCCGGCTGAGAAAAACAGCCGATGATTCACCGATTGTCCTTGCAAGTGTGATATACATGGTTATGCCCCGCCCGGGAATAGGTAGGTCTGTTGTATCGGCCTTTATTAAATATCTTGAACTTCGGCCTTGAAAGCCTCTTGCAAACTGCTGAAAGTTCCTTTCAACCTCGATACACTATTGTTCCAATTATTCTCTCAGTTTCAATATCACAACGCATAATAATCCATTGGTTTCGATAGAATAGCTGGTCCGAGAATAGATTCTTCGTATGGTCCGAGAATTGCGGTTAAGCAGACCGGAGGGACAAAATCTATCGTGTTGCAGGCATGATTCAATACTGGGGGCTACCGGTATAGAAAGAAGCATGGCCGGAGCTTGAAAACAAGGGGTTTAATACGGAGTTGCATTCAAGATGATCACAGGGCGGCGAGAAGGAGGCGACGCAGGGTACACCATAGTACGTCGAGGAGCCGACGACGAAGCCAACGCAGTGAGCGCTTGCAGGCGACTTCGTATAAAAGGAGGGAAGTATGAAATGGTTGGAGGGGTCAATTATTCTTTTAGTGTTGATTTTATTTTCGGGCGTTGCACATGCTACACCTTCCACGACTTTCTGGACACCGATGACCTTGGACATTCAGTCCTATATGGTTCCCCATTTGGGCGTGGACAATTATTTCACCCGCCACAGCTATTTCCCCACGGATTTCGGACTCACGATCGGCGTGCTTCCGTGGGAAAAACTTCAAATGGAGATTGGGATAGATGCTTTTACGCCCACGGCCAAAGCCGACTTCGCCATAGAAAATAAGCATCCGTATTCTTTCAACGCGAAGATCGGCACCCCGGAGGACGCTTTGTGCAAGGGTTCCCCAGCCCTTCAGATTGGTATTTTCGATTTGGGGACCCGGACTTCGGTCATGGCCACCGACTTCACCAATGCGGACATACTTTACGGAGTGATCGGCAAAAGCACCCCCGCTTTTGGACGATTCTCCGCTGGGCCTTACTTTGGCCTGCCGCAGGCAATGCGCAGCAGCACGGGGGGCTGCAAAACGCCGGATTTATGGCTGCCTGGGACTATGGCTTCTATAAGGTGAAGGATTCCTGCGGGAATGAATACAACAAGTTCGTCCTTGCCTGCGATTTCGCTTCCGGAAAGAATCTGCTCGGCGGCGGCGGCCCCGGTCTTTACTATTACTTTACAAAAGATCTAGACATACTGATGGGACCTGTCTTTTTTAACGACCCGGGCATAAACGGGCAATGGAAATGGAGTATCCAGATTGACTGGAATCTTCCGAATCTGCTGGGGAAGTAAACACAAACAGGGGGCAATAATCGAACCTCGAAACAACATGTGAAACCAAAAAGTTTATCGCCGGCAGGACTTTAACACTGATCCGGTGAGCTGCTGATCCAGGTTAAAGCCCTGCCCTGTCATGCACGAAGTTGCTCGTGACGCTCCGGGGAGCAGGCTTGTTCCGTTGACAATGCGTGAAAATCAAACCTTACCTCCTTCCTTTGACTGAAATTTTCTTTCAACCCTCCTGTAAGTCTCTTTCAATCCACCTGTCAGTAATCCTCCCAGTGCAACTTGCTGCCTCAACATATGTTGATAAATCAATGAGATATAAATATGGGAGAGCATCTGAATTCTGGCCTGATTACTGCATTTTCAATACTGAGGAGCTGTTTTGTATCGGAATGGTCGAATGCTTTAAAGCAGTGAAGCAAGAACGGCTCTCCGCCGGGAAAAGGGCTGACATGACAAAGATCTCTCATTCCATCCCCGTGATTACGTTGGCTGTGAGCTTACTATTTCCCGTTGCTACGCTCTCGGCCCAGGGCACCGCATCTCCGTGTCAGAACCAATGTAAGAAATGCTACGCCAGAGATGCTGACCTTTGTTGCAGATGGACCGAAGAGACCCGTGCTAACAAGCTTGTCCGTGGGAGAGCGGGGCAGTTGGAATGGGTGCTGTTCCCGGCCACTGTCGTGCACACACACAAATGTGCAGATAGTGAACACACTGGCAAACGAGAGTCGAATTAAAGCGAAGGTTGCTCCGAAGAACGCAGATTCCGACGGAGTTGAATAAGTGTGCTCATATAGCGTGCCGCCTTCTGAAACGAATATGGGCAGGAAAGGGTAGAGCATACTGTGCCCCAAGTCGCCGGGACGGTTCAGAGAGTTTGCTTGCCCCTTTCTCTCAATTGACCGCCCCGGCGACTTAATCGGTTCTTCTGAAGTCCTCTTCACTTTCGGTCCCGTTGGGTTGTGAAACTGACTCATTCGGAAAGGACGAAGACTTGAAACGAATAACCGTAATTCTTCTACTGGTCTTGGCGTTGGTCGGCTTTACCTGGTGCGCAGGAGACCCCGGTGGATCTAACCACCCGTGTCATTATAGGGATCCATCACGATGAGGGGCAGCCGTTGATGGTGAGGAGACTTCCCTCTAGAGGGTTAAGGACCTAAATGTGATACACGTTCAGCCGGACGTTGATACGTTGATACATTATCACACGCCGCGTAGCTCGATCTTCCCTCCACTCATTGCCGTCACAATGCGTTTCCCTGTTTATGGATCAACGCAGTCCGTCCACCAGCTCCGGGAGAATATCGAGTACTCTGTCGATTTCCTCCTCCGTGTTGTCGGCGCTAAGCGAGAATCGAAGGCAGCTCGACGCCTCCTCGACCGAACATCCCATTGCCGAAAGCACGTATGAGGGTTCACGCATATCGGATTTACATGCGGACCCCGTGGAAACAGCAATGCCCGACAGGTCGAGGTCCATGGCAAGGGATTGGCCGTCCACACTTTCGAAGCCCACGTTCAGGGTGTTCGGCAGGCGATGTTCCTGAGACCCGTTGACCTTCGCTCCGAAAACCCGCTCCAAAATCCCTTTCTCCAATCGGTCGCGAAGGGACCCGACTGCGAGGTTCGCATCTTCAAGCTTTGCGGCCGCAAGACTGCATGCCAGTCCAAAGCCGACGATGGCCGCCACATTTTCGGTACCTGCCCGCCTCCGGCGTTCGTGATGGCCCCCGTGGATCAGGACCGGCCCGGCAATGCCCGAGCGGACGAAGAGCGCGCCGCAGCCCTTGGGACCATGAAATTTATGCCCTGAGAGGCTCAAAAGGTCCACCCCCAGTTGGCGAACGTCTATGGGAATTCTCCCTGCGGCCTGGACCGCATCCGTATGGAAAAGGATTCCCTTCGATTTGGCCAGTTCCGCCGCCTCCTGAACCGGCTGTATGGTGCCTACTTCATTGTTGGCGAGCATCACAGAGATGAGGATAACGTCATCGTCTATGGAATCGGCAAGAGACTCCAGGTCTACGCGGCCCTGGCTGTCCACGGAAAGATAGGTAACGCGAAATCCTTTTTTCTCCAGATAGCGGCAGGAATTCAGCACGGCCTGGTGCTCGATGGCCGTGGTAATTATCCTGCTGCCCGGTTTTCCAACTGCATCCGCAATTCCTAGCAACGCCTGGTTGTCGGCTTCGGTTCCCCCGCTCGTAAAAACGATCTCATTTACAGATGCCCCAATGAAGTTCGCTACCCGCTCGCGTGCGCGGTCCATGCCCCGCCTTGCCTCCTGGCCGAACCAGTGAATGCTTGAGGCGTTCCCGTAATTATTTGAAAGATATGGGAGCATTTCCTCAAGGACTTTAGGATGGAGCCGCGTGGTTGCATTGTTGTCCAAATAGATCTGTTTCATGTGCTCACTGTTCACTGTTTGCTCCTCAATTATTTCTATAGAATTTGTGGTGTTTCCGCCAAAAAAACTTCCGCGCGCCCAAAAGCAAATATTCATTGCGATGCGGCAATCTCATGTTTACTCTTACGACGAAATACGACAATTACAATGATATTAGTCATAATTAACTGTCAAGCTTTTTTTCCGGCGATAGAAATTGAGAGGGATCATACAAGGCAGATTTTCGAAGTGCCAAATGGGGACAGCATGTAGAGAGAATCAGAATAAACGGTCAGAGTGAGGGAATTTGTCTCAGAAGATTGACAAGCAAGCGGATGTTGTCGGTATAAATGGGCCTCACAAAACAGGCCTTTGTTCTAATCCCATACATACCTCTCAATGAATATCCACATTTTGCCGCCGCAGACGTCTCCACCTTTGGTTCCAAGATCATCGGTCAGATCGACCTCCAACAGCTTCGGCTCCTTTTGCACCAGGACTGACTTATAAGCCGCAGTCCTCACTTGGTTTTCACCGCAACCGCCGCCGACGGACCCATAAGTTGTGCCGTCGACGCAGATAATCATCTTGGCGCCGATCTTGCGCGGTGTGGAACCTGCCGACCTGACGATGGTCGCGAGACATACGGGGATTCGCTGCTTTTGTAAAGCGGAAAGCTTATTGAAAATATCCTTATCCGTCACAAAATCCTCCCTGGGACTTGCGCATCTTCATCGCCTGTAGCGGACCTTTGCTGCGTACACATACGAGTTCCGCCGCAATTGAGAGAGCGATCTCTTCAGGCGATTCTGCGCCGATCGGGATACCAATCGGCGTAAACACATTTGCGAGTTTTTCCCCGGCGATACCCTGATTGCCGAGCATTTCAAGCACAAAGCGCACGCGGCGGCGGCTGCCGATCAGCCCTACATACCCGGTTTCGTGCTTGAGCACTTCGCCCAGGCAGACGGCATCGTGCTCATGGCCTCGTGTAATCACTACAACGTAGGTCGTGGGACCATAGGAAATGCTGCGCAGCGCGGGTATGAACTCTTCAGCAATCACTTCGCAATCAGTAAAGCGCTCCCGGTTCGCGTAGTCCTCCCGATCGTCGATAATTGTCACGGCAAACCTCGCATCCCGCGCATAACGGGCAAGAGGCACGGCGATGTGTCCTGCACCGCAGATCACCACTTGAACTTCCTGTCCGGGAAAATCGAAGAAGACCAAAATACCCTCGGCAACTTCAGCGCTCAGTTTCCTGCGCCCGTTAAAACAGCGCAGTGCTGCCTGTGCGATGAGCACGTCAATATCGTCGATGCCGGTCGTAAATTCATGCGACCCATCGACCCGTATGATTACCTTCGTCCCTGAAATGGCACGCGAAGGGGGCGATTCCAGCACTGTCGCCAGGCAGAATGGTTCGTCACGGCAAAGAAGTTGATTGATTCGATTCAATATTTCCAAATCGCTTTTCGCCCTCCTTGCTTATGCGGACATTCACTCAGGATTGAAATATATCACGAAGACAGGACTTCGGCGATGTTTCTTCAAATATGATACATGTTAGGCCAAAGGGTCGCGTCTTCTCTTGCTCTGAAAATGAGTTTCGGGGTTTCCATGAACACTTTGGTGTCAGGCGGCACCGATTCAACCAACCACACGTTTCCCCCGATGACCGAACGCGCCCCTATCACAGTCTCCCCTCCCAGAATAGTGGCCCCGGAATAGATGATCACGTCGTCTTCGATTGTTGGATGACGCTTTTGGTCCCTGAAAAGTTCTCCCGCGTCTTTAGGAAGGGACAGCGAGCCAATGGTCACTCCCTGATAGAGTCTTACGCGGTTGCCGATTACGGTCGTTTCGCCTATCACCACCCCTGTGCCATGGTCGATAAAGAAGCTCTCACCTATGTGCGCACCCGGATGGATGTCAGTGCCTGTCATGCTGTGAGCGTATTCGCTCATGATCCGCGGGATGAACGGCACTCCCTGTTCCCAAAGCTCGTGGGCTGCGCGATAGACCGTGACGGCAAAAAGACCGGGGTAGCTGAAGATTACCTCGTCACAGCTCTTGGCCGCCGGATCGCCCTCGTAGGCGGCGCGGACATCCGTGGCAAGCACGACTCTGAGAGCGGGAAGCTTGCGCATGAAATTCACCGTGATCTCCTGGCCGCGCTCCTCACAGGTGACGCAGGGAAGGTTGTGGCGGATGCAATCGTGTCTCAGGGCAACCGTGATTTGTTCGGACAGTAATTCGAAAAGCTCCGTTATCTCCTGCCCGAAGTAGAAGCTCAGATTGAACTGTCCGAGGCAGGTGCGGATGAAATAGCCAGGGAAAAGAATGCGGCAGATTCGCCGAATGATGTCGATGATCGCATCTCTTGAGGGAATGTGGTCCGGCGCGATATGGTCGAAGCAACTCCCGTCGCTGCATGAAAGCACCAGCTTTTCAACCAGCCTGGGAATTTCCTCACGACGGTGTCTGCTCGTTTCAATCTCCGTTTCGCACTGGTCTCTTTTCGGTCTTTCTTCCACGATGACCTCTCAGCGTCGAATGTCGTTCGATCATTTCACTATTCGCTCAATGCATATGGTCCAGGATCTCCGGCGGTCTTTCAGCTTGATGACAGGGCCTGCAAAATGTCTTCGATCAAGTCTTCCGCTTCCTCGATTCCGACGGAGAGCCTGATCAGACCTTCATTGATGCCCCGGCGCTCACGCTCCTCGCGCGGGATCGAACCATGAGACATGACTGGCGGATAGCATGCCAGGGACTCGACGCCGCCAAGGCTTTCGGCGAAAGAGAAAATTCGCAATGCTTTGAAGAAAGAGTTGGCAGCGCTTCTGCCGCCCTTGATCTCGAAGGAGACCATTCCGCCAAAAGTGCCCATCTGCCTTGCGGCGAGTTCATGCTGGGGGTGATGGGCAAGGCCGGGATAATAGGTCTTTTGAACTTTTTCATGCCTATCAAGGAATTCGGCGATCTTCCGGGCATTTTCAGAGTGCTGGCGCATCCGCAAGGCCAGGGTTTTGATCCCGCGCAGGGTCAACCAGCAGTCGAACGGTCCCGGGACAGCTCCCGCGGCGTTCTGATAGAATTTCACCTGTTGAAAAATTGCATCGCTATCGGTGATCACCGCGCCACCGACCACGTCCGAATGGCCGCCTATGTACTTAGTGGTGCTGTGGACCACTATATCGGCGCCCAGGGTCAACGGGCGTTGGATATAGGGCGTAGCGAAGGTGTTGTCGACCGCTAAAATTATCGCGTGTTCACGGCAAAGCCGCGCAATTTCTTCTATGTCGGAAAGGTGGAGGAGAGGGTTAGTTGGCGATTCCAGCCAGACCAGCTTTGTTTCCCCGCGGATAGCAGCCCTGAATTGCTCGGACCTGCCGCCGTCCACAAAGGTAAACCCCACCCCGTATGGGGAATAGATTTTGTCGAACAGCCGGTACGTGCCTCCGTAGAGGTCCTCAGCGGCTACGACATGGTCTCCGGGACTCAAGAGGGACAGTACGGCGGATGAGGCGGCGAGCCCCGAGGCAAACGCCAGGCCGTATTTTCCGCTCTCAAGCGATGCCAGACACTGCTCCAGCGCCGTGCGGGTAGGATTTCCCGTCCGCGAATACTCGTAGCCCTTGTGCTTGCCTATTTCCTCCTGCGTGTAGGTCGCGCTAAGATGTATCGGAATTATGGTGGCGCCGGTTGCGGGGTCGGCCCCCTGGCCGGCATGAATGGCCCTGGTTGCAAAGTTCATGCGGCGATCCTTCCTTTATCTGTCTTGCCGGCCCAAAAGTTTACCAGGTCGATTCGGCTCAAAAACCCCGATGGTATCCCGCCCCTCGTAACGATGACACCACCATGCCCGGCGAGAAGGAGCCTGTAGGCTTCGGAGATATCGGTGGAGGCCTCGAGCTGGGGAAGCGGTTTCCCCATTACTTTCGATACGCGTATTTCCTTCAGGTTCAACCCGTCATGGAGCAGTTTCACGAGAGTGACCTCGTTCAAACTCCCGATGGACTGCCGGGAGGAAATGACCGGGAGTTGCGAAATTCCGAATCTTTCCATCATCGTGATAGCGATGCTCGCTTTGGCCGAAGGGCCGATGGATATCAGGGAGGCCTTTTTGCCCTTTGCTTCCAGGACATCGCCAACGGTTGACCTTTGTGGAGCATAGTCAAGCAGGCCGCAATCGCTCATCCATTGATCGGAGAAGATTTTGGACAGGTAGTTCCGTCCGGTGTCCGGCAGCAGGACCACGATCACTTTCCCTGGATCGAGCCTCCGGGCGTATTTTATGGCCCCTGCGGCTGCGGTCCCCGCAGAACCGCCCACCAGAAGCCCTTCCTCGCGGGCCAGTCGTCTTGCCATTGCAAACGATTCCACGTCGCTGACCCTTACCATGTCGTCAACCACCTGGCGGTTGAAAGTAAACGGGACGAAATCTTCACCGATTCCCTCCACCCGATACGCTTTGGGTGAGTCGCCGGAAAGGACCGATCCTTCCGGATCGGCTCCCACTACAATGACCTGCGGGTTTTGCTCTTTGAGGTATTTGCCGGTCCCCGAGATAGTGCCTCCCGTGCCCATTCCGGCGACAAATACATCGATCCTGCCTTCGGTGTCTTCCCAGATTTCGGGTCCTGTTGTCCGATAGTGAGCTTCAGGGTTTTTCGGGTTGCCGAACTGGTTGGGCCTAAAAGCGCCGGGAATCTCTCTTGAGAGCCGATCTGCCACCCCGTTGTAGCTTTCCGGTGAATCAGGGGCAACCGAGGTCGGGGTTATGACGATTTCAGCCCCGTAAGCTTTGAGGAGATTGACTTTCTCATCGCTCATCTTGTCCGGGAGAACGAATATGCAGCGATAGCCTTTGCTCGCGGCCACAAGCGCGAGGCCGACCCCCGTATTTCCGGCGGTGGCCTCTATGATCGTTCCGCCCGGCTTGAGAAGTCCCCGGCTTTCGGCGTCTTCTACCATCGACAGGCCGATCCGGTCTTTCACGCTGCCTCCCGGATTAAGATATTCGACCTTGGCCAGGAGCGTTACAGGAAGTCCGTCTGTGACCCTCGATAATTTCACGAGCGGTGTATGGCCGATGGCTTCAAGGACAGTCTGGTGATATCTCATTTGTTGCTCCTTGCTGTTCAGAATATTGATCCCACTGCCGTGCTACAGTGCACGGGAATGGAGGACCTGCGGCCGGTGCCGTGGATGAACATCACCGGCCGAAGCCATATTCCTGGCTTCACCTGGAATTATGTCTGTCAATTCTTTTTCTTCTCGGGCTCCGGGACCGGTTCCGTGATGCCTGCAATATTGCGGGTATATTGAGCCCCGATACAAGCCCTGTAATTTGCCGTGAAATATTCGATAACTCTGCCCGTATATAGGAATTCCCTGCCGCCCTTTCTAATTTATGGCCGGAGGGTGCGAGGCAGCCCTCCAGCATGTTTACAGTGCAAACGTACTGGCGGTGGCAGTCCGCGCACCTGGCGAGCAGCCTGTTCGGGTGGTCCAGCGCAACCTTGCCTTTCGCCAGGACTTTGAATCTCAACCTTCGGCATTCGCACCTCATCATATTCCCCTCCTCTAATCCGCCCCTCATATCAAGTATCTCGATGGACTTAATGAACATTGATCCCTGAATACTCCACCTCCCGCAAGTCTGTCAAGAAAAATGTCGAAATCCGACGTTTGCGCAATACTTAACAGCGCAGAAAAGAGACCGTCTTTGGGGAAGAATGTTTGAAGAAGATGGGAAAGAAAAAAAACGGGGGTTGTCAGGCCCGGGCGAGATTCAGATCACATAATCAAGGCAGGACTCGTAGTTCTGGGCCCGTTGGGATTCCTGGTCGATTAAATCCTGAAAATTTATGCCATCGTAGACCTGCGCCAGCGCGATCTGTGCCCTTTCCCACAAAGGAAGGAACACGCACTTTCCCTGGAGCGGACACGAATTGGTACGCTCTTCATTGACGCATCCGACCGGCGCAAAGGACCCTTCGACAAAACGCATCACTTCGCCAACCGTCAGGTCACCGGGTGAGCGGGAAAGAAAGCAACCGCCGTCCTTGCCTCGGATGGCCCTTATAAAACCGCCGCGTTTCAGCTCATTGAGGATGATTTCGAGAAACCTCAGGGGGATGGCCTGCCTGCGGGCTATTTCCGCCATTTTCATCGGTTCAGGGCCGCCGTTTTTGGCCAGTTCGTAAAGTGCCCGCAGAGCATACTGGCATTTTTGAGAAATCGCCATTCCAACCTCCTCTCGGGTGCAGATTTATCATTTCCTAAACGAAAATACCAGTATATCGGCCCCTGTTTATCTCGAAAAGCGATAAAGTTGCTGACCGTGAGGGGACGTGATCGGGGCCGATATGGTGGAAACTTTGCCAGCCCTCCAACCAAAGGGTGGAAAAACCGCTCTGGATTGTTGGCTGCCATTTTTCCCTTTTTCTCTACCTGACCCAGAAAAGCGCCCGCCGCTTGATTCTTTCCAGGAGTTCCATTGAAATGAAAGTAATGAGCCCGGTATAGACGATTCCGGCAACCATCCTGGGATAGTCCGCAAAGTCCGCATAATACTGTACAAATCTGCCAAGCCCGGCGTTCGCGCCGAAAAGCTCCGCCACAGTCAGCAGGATAAAGGACAGAGCCAGGCCCACGCTCATGCCAGAAAAGCTGTGGGGAAGACAAGCGGGAAATACCACCCGCCAAAGGTACTCCGCTCTCGACAAACCGAGGATGGCCGCGTCGTCACGATACTTGGCAGGTACTGCGGCTGCTCCGGATGAAGTATTGAGGAAAACGGGCCAGAACGCGCCGATATAGACGACGAACACGGCTGATGTGCGGAAAGTTGAGAGCAGGGCAATCGCGTATGGGATGTAAATGGTCGGAGGAATCGGCGCCGCAACCCTGGCAAAAGGGTTGAACGCACGCTGCAGCCATCCCGTGGTGCCAACGAGAACTCCCCAGAAAATCCCTGTAAAAACTGCCAGGAGATAGCCCGGAACAAGAATGAGAAACGAATACCAGGTCCCTCTCAACAACTCTGGAAGCGAATCCCAAAGCGCTCCGGCGATTACGGCAGGAGAGGGGAAAAGAAAACGGTGCTGCCCCGTCGAGAACTGGGAAACCGCCTGCCAGACCAGCACCAAGCCTATGGCAAATATCAATCCCTCTTTTCCTTTGAGAATGCCGGGGGACCGGCAGACACCCGAACGGAACCGGTAACGAAATCCAGTCGGAACCCGAGGGTGCGCCGGCAGGGTTTCCTCGACAGGCATGACCTGCTCTTCCATTTAAATGCCCTCGCCGATGCTCTTGACGGTTTCGTCGGCCTGGAGCCGTTCGATTGCGTAATGTCTTAGAAGATCGAGGACATGGTCTCTGAGGACCTGGAATTCCGGCGCTGTCAAGTATGCCTTCCGGGAGCGGGGCCGGGAGAAATCCACGTCCAGTTTGCCGATTATTCGGCCCGGCAGCGATCCAAGAACCACGACGCGGTCCCCCAGGTAGAGCGCCTCGTCCATGTCGTGAGTGACGAATACGACTGTTTTGGGCGGATCCGAACAGCTCCAGATTTCGATCAGCAGATCCTGGAGCTTTGCCCGGTTTAACGGGTCCAGAGCACCGAAGGGCTCATCCATCAAGAGAAACGGAGAGCCAAGCGCAAGCGCCCTGGCGATTGCAACCCTTTGCTGCATGCCGCCGGAGAGTTCGAAGGGATATTTGCCGCCAAGGCCCGCGAGGCCGACCATCGCCAGATATTCACCCGCCAGGGTGCGTTGTTCGCGCTTCGAAACCTTGCGGTTCGTCTTGGATATCGCCAGGGTGATGTTTTCGATCAGGGTCATCCAGGGAAACAGGGAATAGTCCTGGAAGACCATGCCGCGGTCGATCCCCGGACCGGCTACAGCCTCCCCCCGGCAAAGTATCCGGCCCCCCGACGGTGTTTCGATCCCAGCGATCAATCGCAGCATAGTCGATTTTCCGGAACCGCTCGGACCGAGCAGGCTCAGGAACTCCCCTTCCCCGATTTCCAGGCGGATGTCTTCCAGGACCTTCACTCCATTGTACCCGAACGAGATCCGGTCCAAAACAAGCCCGCTGCTGGCCGGTTGTATGCCGGGCAGGCCTTCTTCTACCATCAGGGGTTCCTTTCCGAATAGACTGTCTGGAGGTTAACCCAGAACGGGTCCTTTGGATTTTCCTTGGCCAGGCTGTCCAACGCGCTCTTATACAGATCCGTTACGATGAAAGGCGAGATATCGAGTTTGGAGGATATGAATTCGCTCATCTGCATCGTGTGCCAGAATTTTTTGACCCCGCTCGTGTTCGGATCGGAACCCTGTTCCAGGTAGCCCTCGTAGAAGGCCTTCCGGATAGTGTCAGGATCGAGTTTTACATATTTTAGAATTATATCGACTGTTTCCTCGTGGTGGTCTTTTGCGAACTTTTCCGCCTTCAGGACTGCCCGCAGGAACCGAATCCAAACGGCGGGATTTTTTTGCAGGGTGTCATTGGTCAGCGTTATGCGGCAGCACGGATGACCCGGGCTAAGGGAACGGCTTCGAATCACGACGGCCAGGCCGTTCTTTTCGGCTATCAGGTCGTGGGGCCCCCATACGACTCCCGCATCGACCTCACCGGATTTGACCGCTTCGATGACAGCGGGCGGGCTCTTCAGCTCAAATATCTGCAAGTCCTTCCTGGGGCTTATGCCCGCGCTTTCCAGGGCGCCCCTGAACACCGCGTCCCCGGTTGCCAGGCGTACCGTCGCAACTTTCTTCCCTTTCAGATCGGCAACCGATTTGACGGTTTGAGCCCGATCTGATTTGGTTACTATTGCGGCATCTTCGCCCATGATCCCCCCGATCATGCGTAAGTCCGCCCCCTGCGCGATGTGGACCAGGGGGGCAGTGGTCCCGAAAGACCCCACATCAATCTTACCCGATCTGAGCGCGGTAAGCCCGTCGGCTGAGTTGATGAACTCGATCAGTTCCGCGTCGATTTCTTCTTCCGCAAAGAACCCTTTTTCCTTGGCGATGAAGAGCTTGGCGTGGCCGGTAACCGGAAGGTGGCCAATCCGAATGTGGTCTTGGGCTAAGGAGGTTGAGACGGTTAGGAATATCGCCGCCAGAAGGAACGCCGAGACAGTGAGCGCAACGGTTGCAAATCGTGTAATCATGGGAGCCCTCCGCTAAAGTACATTAAGTTGATTGTAATAATGAACAATTGCACCCTACAGTCGGCTTCCAACTTTGTCAATAAAAAAGATGAACATTGCAAGGCGGGGGAACGGACGGGATTTCAAGCCTGCCGATGGCGTTCCAACAACCGGCAGAAGGCGCACGGGCCGGAAGCGCCGGTTGCCTCGCCGCATTTTTCGCAGGGGTGGAGTTCAACCGGCGTGTTTGCTGGGAAAAGGCCTTTCTTCTTGGCTCTCAAGAAATCGAAGTAGAACTTCAGTTTGGTTCCCGGGGACCTGTTCTCCATCGTGTTGAGGATCTCTTTAGAGCCAAGGCTTGTTGCCCCGGTGGAAAACGGGCATTCATCCAGGATATATTCAATGCCGCTTACGAGCGAGTACGCGGCGGTTTCGCGTTCATAGAACCTCGCCAGGGGCTTTACTTTTTTTATCAGCCCGATCCCGCTTGCCGGGAGCACCGGGAATTGGCGGACCATGTACTCGGTTTCCCAGTTGAGCACGTTTCCGAGCAAAACCGCCGCTTCATCGTCCAGGTTGTGTCCCGTGGCAAGGACCGTATAGCCGAGTTCGCGCGCCGCGCGGTTCATCTCGTGTCTTTTGACCAGCCCGCAGGCCGAGCGAAACCTTTTCCTGCCCCGATCGCCTCGGCCCGCCATCTCGGGCGTCGATTTGCCCCAGGTGGCCCGCACATCCAGGACATGCAGTTTCGCCTTCGGGAAAATGGTGTCCGCAAATACTTGCGCATACTGGCGCGATCTTTCCGAATAACCGCTCCCGCCGGTTATCCCAAGGTCGATATAGAGACCGTCTGCCTGAAATCCCAACTTCAGCAGAATGCTCCACAGCGCGAGGCTGTCTTTTCCACCGGAAACCGCGACCAGCACGCGGTCATCAGGTTCGATCATCCGGTGCTTCCTGATAAACTCCGACGTATGCTTTCGGACCCAGCGCATCATCCGAGGTCGGGAGGCTCGATTCGCCCTTCCCCGTCCACGGGAAGCTTTGAAAGCGTGTTTCAGGCGTTGATGCCTTCGAACAAAACGGTTGAGAGATAGCGTTCACCCGCATCGGGCAGAATGACGACAATTATTTTGCCTTTGTTTTCCGGCCGAGATGCGATTCGGGCGGCAACGGCCATGGCTGCGCCGCTGGAAATCCCGCTCGTGATTCCCTCTTCCTTGTGCAGGCGCCTCGCCATTTCCACGGACTCATCGTTGGACACGGTTGCTATCTCGTCCACCAGACTCAGATCCAGCACATCAGGTTTGAATCCTGCGCCGATACCCTGGATTTTGTGCGGTCCCGGCTTGGGAGTTTCCCCGTTGCGGATAGCGGTCAGCACCGGTGAATGAATCGGCTCGACCGCAACAGACCAGATGGGTTTTCCTTTTGATCCCTTGATATACCGGTTTACCCCGGTAATAGTCCCGCCGGTCCCTATCCCCGATATTAAAATATCGATGCGGCCGTCGGTATCGTCCCAAATCTCAGGGCCGGTGGTCTTGAAATGAATTTCCGGATTGGCCGGATTCTTGAACTGCTGAGGCATATAGTATTTTTGCGGGTCGCCGGCCGCGATCTCTTCGGCTTTGGCTATGGCGCCCGGCATGCCTTTGGCGCCTTCGGTCAAAATCAATTCCGCCCCATATGCTTTGAGCATGCGCCGGCGTTCGAGAGACATGGTTTCAGGCATGGTTAGAACCAACGGATATTGTCTGGCTGCGCAGACAAACGCCAGGGAGATCCCGGTATTGCCGCTTGTCGGTTCGATCACGGTTACATCCCGTTTACCCTGTACGAGCTTTCCCTGCGCCTCGGCGGCCCAGATCATTGACGCCCCAATCCGGCACTTCACCGAATAGGAGGGGTTGCGCCCTTCGATCTTTGCCAACACGATCCCGGGCAACCCCGCCGTGATTCGATTGATGCGGACCAGCGGCGTCCGGCCGATGCTCAAGCTGTTATCATCAAATACCTGTCCCATGTTGATTCTCCTTTTTTTCAAATGAATCGGTCAGTGCCGGACCGCACGAAGTTCGCCGATCTTCGTGGCAAGAACCTCGGCTGCACGGTCTATTTCTTTCACTGTGGTGAGCCGGCCAAGGCTAAAGCGTACAGCGGCAAAGCCCTGTTCGGGTGATATCTCCATGGCCTTGAGCACCCCGGATAGTTCGGCGCTGCCGACATGGCAGGCCGATCCGGTTGAGGCGGCGATCTCGGGAGTCCGCGCCAGGAGGTCTGCTCCGACTACCCCGTGGAAGCTGACATTAAGGGTGTTGGGGAGCCGCTCCGTGGGGTGTCCGTTCAACATCACGCCGTCCACCAGCTCGCGTAACCTGTTGTGAAAATGCTCCCTCAAAGAGAGGATGCGGGCGCCGTCGGCGGCCAGGCGCTGTGCAGCCAATTCGGCCGCCTTGCCCAGGGCCGCGATGTAAGGAACATTTTCCGTACCCGCACGGCGCCCCCCTTCCTGCCCGGCGCCGTGCAGGCAGGAATTGATTTTTGTCCCGCGCCGGATGAAAAGAGCGCCGACTCCCTTGGGGGCATAAAGCTTGTGGCCGGCGACCGTCAAGAGGTCCACCCGCAGATCGTCCACCCGCGTTGGAATCTTCCCCACCGACTGGGCCGCATCGGTATGGAATATGACCCCTCTTTCACGGGCGATTGCGCCGATTTCGGCCAACGGCTGTATCGTTCCCACTTCGTTATTGGCGTGCATGACGCTTATCAGAATGGTCTCGCCGGTGATTGCCCTGCGCACTGTCTCCGGATCGAGTCGGCCGTTACCGTCAACCGGCAGACATGTGACCTTGAAGCCCTGTCCCTCCAGCCAGTGGAGAGGGTTTAGAACCGCAGGATGTTCGATGGCGGCTGAAATGATGTGTTTCCCGCGGTCTTTGTTGGCAAATGCCGTGCCGATGAGGGCCTGGTTGTTGGACTCGGTACCGCCGCCGGTGAAGATGACTTGCGCCGGATCACAACCCAGCAGGGCCGCCACCCTCGTCCGCGCCAGTTCCACCGCCTCCCTGGCCTTTTTCCCGTAGGGGTGGCTGCTGGAGGGATTGCCGAATACCTCGGTCAGGTAAGGGAGAAGTTCTTCGACCACGGCAGGGTCGGTGGGGGTGGTAGCGTTGTAATCGAGATAGATGGGTTGCATAGGGACCTCCAGATGTCGTGCATCCATAAATCTAACTACGAGGAAAGAATCGACAAGGCGCCCCCATGCTCGGTGCTTTGGATCAATCTCATTTGGAAATCACGAATACGCCGGTTTGCGCAAATATATTCGGGAACCTGGACAGACGCCCCTTGTCTCCAATGTACTCGCTGCGTTCGATTGTAATGCCTTTGTCGCGGCAGAAGTCGAAAAAATCGGAGATACTCAGAAAGTGAAGGTTTGGCGTTGCATACCATTGATAAGGCAAAGAGGGCGTGACAGGCGCCCTGCCCCTCAAGAACAAATGGAGCCTTGCGTTGTAATGGGCGAAATTGGGAAACCCGACGATCACCTTCTTTCCCACCCTCAAGCAATCCGCCAGCACCGGTTCGACATGCCTGACCTGCTGCAGGCTCTGATTGAGGATTACATAATCGAACGAACGGTCAGGATACTCGGAAAGCCCCGAGTCGATATCACCGTGAAATACATTCAAGCCCCTGGCGACGCAAGCGTATATGGCCTGTTCGTCAATCTCTATGCCCTGGCCGTGCGCTCCTCTGTCCTTGATCAGCATGTAGAGCAACTCTCCAGTACCGCACCCGAGGTCGAGGACCGAAGATCCGGGGACAATCAGTTCCGCAATAATCCGGTGGTCCAACCGGGTGGACTCAGATGGCATATTCGCTCATTACCTCGTACCCGTTGTAGACCTTCTTCAGGAAATGGGTAATCAGATGCGTTTCTTCCTCTATTTCGAGCAGGAAAGCATCA
>JBEKXG010000011.1:0-20613 GCA_049512295.1 Syntrophobacteraceae bacterium | reverse complement strand
CCTCCGTTGACTTCAAATACATCAGTGACAATGTAGTTGTCGGTGATGCCTCCTCCGGCGGCGTTGGGCTGTTGGGCGCCTGCTTTGGACAACCCATACATAGCCTCGAGTGTGCGCAGGATGTTGACATGTGTGATGCCTTTGCCCTCGGGGTAATCACCGGGCTTGATATGCGCCCCCGCAAAAATCGTGACAATGCGATTTTGCAGGTTGACGCAGTACTCGTGATCGCGACCCTCGCCAACACAGGACTCTGGAGCCACCAACGCATTTGTCAGTCCCCGATAGGCCCTTTTGTCCTCGTTTTCATCGAATGTGAGGATCAGAAGGCTGTTGTGATCCTTAGCCCATTGATAGTAGCGATCGATGTTTTTCTGCAGCCATCGGTCGCCTGCCGGAATGCTCTCGGTGATTGGACCGTTGTGCATGTCGTTTTCCTGGTTGGGAACGACGAAGGCAACTGTGGGTAGGGTGTCGTACCGGGCGGGATCGGAAGGAAAGTCCGAGAACCTTATGTTGGACGATGTCGCCACCGTTGTGCCGTTGGGTAAGTTGGCAAAGCTGATCCAGGGGACATGTTTTCTTGCATAAAGGTCCGACGACGCCTTGTCACCCGTGAAACCGATTGCAGGCAGGCTCTCGGAATAGCCTTTGAATGACAGTCCCTTATTAATCAATTGCTCACCCAGATTGGCCGTCTTAAACGGGTAGTTGGGATTATTCTCTTCGGACGGAACCTGGTCGATGAAGCCGACTGTCTGATTGTCGCCTGAAAATATCCAGAAGTAGTTGCCCTGGCTGAAGTGTTCCTCGCCATACATCTGCGAGAAGCTGGCCCCTTCTTTCTTTAACACATTATTGATATAAGGCGCGCTTGGGTTGCCGATGATCTCTTCGTAATTTTTGTTCTCCTCGACAACAATTACGATGTGATCGTAGACCGGCAGACCGGCAGGCCAGATGAGAGTGGAAGGGCCTGGAGCCGTTTTGTCATCGGAATATGAAAGTCCTGCAGACAAGCAAAACACGAAAACGAGGAGGAAAACTAACGCGAGTTGTCTCATGACGGTTTCCCCTGTTGTGGTATTCTTCCTTCCGTATACGCCGGGTAAATCAGCCTTCCATTGCAGAAAAAAAGGATACGCAGCCTGAATCACACCGTCAGTGAATGTGTAGAAAGCACCACCTGATGCGTCCGGACCGATATAGCATCGACATTCCACGGAAGGATAAAAGTCTTTCATAGAACCGCTCTGGATGCAACAGGGAAAGCAAGCGAAGGAGGTAGAAATTAATGCGGTCCAAATCGAACGAGGAGAGGGTTCTGATGAAAATACTATCTTGCGTCTTCGCTTCGTAAAGGGCCGGAAGCGGTGTTTAGCTCTGAAGAGGCTCACCTTCTCCGGAGGGTTAAGAGCCATAAGACTGTGGCAACCATTCCGAAACCCGTTCCCACAAGGCAGACTCCCTGCCATCCGGAATGAGCGTAGGCAAATGAGGAGAGCGCCGAGCCCAAAACTCCACCGGCAAAGAAGCAGGCCATGTAGGCTGATGTGATGCGGCTGCGCGCATCGGGTCTCAGGCGATAGATTTCGCTTTGGTTGGTTATGTGCAACCCCTGCACGGCAAGGTCGAGCACCAGAATGCCGAATACAAGCATCAAGATCGAGTGGCCGCCCAGTTTCAGAGGGAGCCATGAGAGCGCAAGAACCGCTGATGTGGCCCCCGTCATCTGACGAGTCCAGCCCATATCGGCCATCCGGCCGGCCAGAGAAGCTGCCAGCACGCCTGCGACACCGGCCAGACCGAATATACCGATCGTTCCCGAGGAGTACTGATACGGAGGCTGGGACAGCATCAGGGCCAGAGGGGTCCACAGCACGCTGAACGAGCCGAATGCAATCGCACCGTAAAAAGCCCGAAGGCGCAGGACAGGTTCTTCCATTAGCAGGGAGAGAACGGACTTTATCAATGCCGGGTAGCTTACGCCTATATTGGAGCGGTACATCGGCAGGCCCCTGTACAGGACGACTGCAAGCGCGATCATGAGTCCTGAAGCGACCCCGAAAACCGCTCTCCAGCCCTCCAGTTGGGCCAAATAACCTGCCGCAGTGCGGGCGAGAAGAATGCCGAGCAGGAGCCCGCTCATCACCGTTCCAACAACCTGTCCTCTTTCGGCAGGACCTGCAAGCGTGGCCGCAAATGCGACTAGAACCTGGGCTACGACCGAGAGTGCGCCCATCATAAGGGCTGCCGCAAGCAGTATCGATGAGAAAGGAGCCAAGGCCATTCCCGCCAGACAGACTGAGATTCCGACAGTCATCCAGACCGCTAGAAGGCGCCGCTCCACGAGATCACCCAACGGCACCAGCAAAGCCAGCCCCAAAGCGTACCCCAACTGGGAGGCCGTAATGATAAGGCCCGCTGTGGCAACTGACATCCCGAGGCTCTGACGAATGGCCTCAAGCAAGGGCTGGGCGTAGTAAATGCTCGCAACCGTCAATCCGGAGCCAACGGCCATTAGCAAAACAAGCGTCTTGCTCATCCTGGAGGCGTCCGTAGCTCTTGATCGGGTTTCGATGCCGGGGGGCTTCTTTTTCACGTCAACCATGGTAATCGAAACTCGGCTGGATAATTCTCCATGTACCGTTCCCCTGCTTAACTACGGTTCCCATTAGGGTCTCTTCCCGGGCGGCCTTAACAATTCCCGTAATGCAGGTTGGAAAAAGAAATGCGAGAAAAACTGCCGAAACAAAGATTCTGATGATGCGTTTGGCCATAAGCCTCTCCTGCAGTTCATACACCAAACAGACCTTTAAAAGGGAATAATGTTTATGAGTTGTCCGTTCGGACAGGCTTGACAGGCAAAAAGCGAGCGGAGAAGTCAGTGGCTGGTGTCCGTCCGGAAACACCGGATGAGACAATAGCAGTTTCCGATTCGGAAAAGGACTTTTTTGACGTATTTAAGCGAATCCGGACGGAAACTAGCCGGGGGGATAAAGGAGCGACTCTACGTCGTTAAGGTGATCCCGCATAGCCATCCGGCTTGATTCTGAATCTCTTTCCTTTAAAGCTCTATAAATTTTGAGATGTCCCTGGAGTGAGGTTTTTTTCCTTTGGGAGTTCTGAAGTGGCGGTACACGGCATTCTCTCAGGATATCATACAGAACCGCAAATATTTCCCCGATTACCTCATTCTTTGTGGCACGAGCCAGCGCAATGTGGAAGCGCAGGTCCTCTTTAGCATCGTCTGCATTCTCCAGAAGATTCTTTTCCTGAGCATCCAAGATGGTTTGAATCCGTACCAAATCATTGTCACCAATGGATTCAGCGGCAAGTGCCGCAATTTCCGGTTCCAGAATATACCGGAATTGAATGATCTCTTTGATTCGCTGGCTATTACTGGCCAGAGCCTTGTCTTCCAGCATGGAGATAATTTTTTCGAACATCGCGCCTCTCCTATTAAAGTCGAATAATAAGGGCCGACAGCCCAAACAAGCACTCACAGTGTGGCCCCGATATTCGCCAACACAAACATGTGAAACCGGAATTGCCTGTTCCTTCGTATAGCTCAACCCATGGCGGGTTTCGAAAAACGTAATAAAAATGGCCGTTTACTTTACCAAACTTCCGGATATCCCATTGTGGTATACAATTCCTCCAGCTTAACCTTGTGGGCTCTCTCCATGTTGGCCAGAGCCAGAAACATCTCCTTTTGATCCGGGCTGGTGCTGGAATTGGCTAACCCCTGGTACATCTGCATAGCCTCTTCCTCTGCCTTCATGGCCAAGGCTATGGCATCAGCGGGCTTCATGTCGATCGATGGCTTCGGCTTTTCAACAGTTTCGGCCACCTTGTAATCCGTGACCTCGGCAAAATGGAGGGGTTTTGCCCCTGTCAAAAAGCCTTCCAAGAAAATCTTGTGTTTTTGTTCCTCTTCAGCCAACGCGGCGAATATATATCTTAAATTGCCATCTTTGGTCTTTTCGCAAATGCTTTTGTAGAAATCATGCGCAGCTATCTCGTTTGTAATCGCCATTGCAAGAATCTTCCTATACTCTTCAATCGTCATCCCATTTCCTTTCGAGTTTTGTGAATGGGAATTCAAAATAAGTCGATGTGTTTGAGGATAGCAGACCTGGAGAATGCACCAACTGAACACACACGGATGCCGATCCCCGATTTCGGGTCGGATTTCGCCCAAGAAAGTCTCTTGGAACGCCCAAAACCCGCATTCAATTATCCTATATCCGAATGAAACACGCAAGTCCTCCAGGACACACCACCATCTCCGGCAGTTCATAGCCCCCGTGCTCAGTGCAGGCCCGAGTTCCGAGGGCAACTCTTCATGATTTTGAATTGATTGGCATTAGGGTGAAGAGGTGAATCCGGCAAAGGTTGGAAACTGGGATGAAGGGGCTTTGAGTGGCACCTGCAGGCTACTTCCGACGGCTGTTCGGTGGAGGTTACTCTCGTAATCATGCATATTACGTACAGAGGAGAGATTTGTTGATTTTGTTAAAACCTGGAACTGTTAACTGCAGCAGGAATCTATAAGCGAAAATAATGCCGAGCTGCCGGTGGGGAGGCTGTCTGGCAGCTTAGAACTTCATGCCTTCCGCGCTGTCGTTCAGCTCAATTGCGACGCCCAAACCATTGACCCATTGTTAGAAATGGAACGTAGGTACGTGTGTGCCAATTTGCCAAACAGCGACCTGATTTGATACTGGCTCCCCGGGAAATACTCAAAATCCGCCCCCCAGAATACTGTCTTGACCCCATTTTCCGCCAGAATGTTTTCTGGCATTGGACTATAGGGGAATCTCCATCTTCTCTGATCACGTGAGACAGCCATGTGTTAATTCAGATTGTGGGGGATAATGCGGTGTTTCGCCGTCCCCCGCGGGGCATTTTTTTGCACGGCTTTCCCTCATTAAGCATTGAACAATGCCTTGGATGGCAATGAAGGTTTCAGGAAGTCTACTTTCTCTCGAAAGGATTCAATCGTTCTGATTCTTATTACAGCGGGGCGCTTATCTGAGCTCGAAATGGTTCATAGACTTAGCGATCTGATAGACATCGAGAAGACTCAAAAGCTGCTTGAGAACTTCCACAGCGCGGTTGGAGTTCCTGCGGCCATTATCAATCTTGAGGGATTAGTCCTTGTCAGCTCGCCATGGCAGAGAATTTGCGCTGACTTCCACAGAGTAAACGAGATAACGCGCAAGAGGTGTATCGAAAGTGATACAGTGCTTGCCAACCAATTGCTGGATGGAAAGCCTTTTTCTCTCTACCGCTGTCAAAACGGCCTCACCGATGCGGCGTCCCCAATCATCATCGAAGGGGAGCACCTTGCAAATGCGTTCATCGGGCAATTCTTTATCGAAAAACCCGACCCGGGATTCTTTCGCCGCCAGGCAAAAGAGTTCGGCTTTGATGAATCGGCTTACTTAGATGCTTTGTCCGAAGTGCCGATTGTAGCGAATGATATTCTGTCTTCCATCCTTTCGTTTCTCACCTCGTTCGCCGTAATGATAGCAAGCATGGGCCTCAAGCAGTTGAAACAGATGGAGATAGAAAAGGGGTTGAGAGAGGCTCAACAGCACCTCGAAATTCAAAACAGACAACTTCAGGAGAGAGAGGAAGACCTTAACCGGGCTCAGGCCGTGGCGCATATTGGAAGCTGGCGAATGGATGTGCAACGCAATTTATTGCACTGGTCAGACGAGACATACCGGATGTTCGGCATTCCCAAGAGTGTACCCATGACGTACGAGGCGTTCCTCGCAACCGTCCACCCTGATGACAGGGAGTTGGTAGATCGGTCGTGGCAAGCGGCTCTTTCCGGAAAGCCTTACGATATAGAACACCGCATCGTGGTGGGCGACACTATCAGATGGGTTCACGAGCAAGCGGAATTGGAGTTCGAGGAGAATGATGCACTTCGCGGTGGGTTCGGGACTGTTCAGGACATTACCGAGCGCAAGCTGGTGCAGACCAAGCTGCTGCGGGCCAAGCGGGAGTGGGAGCACACATTCGACAGTGTGCCGGACCTGATCGCTGTTCTCGATACTCAACACCGAATTACCCGCGCCAACCGAGAGATGGCCAAGCGGCTGGGAGTTACAGCGGAGAATTGTGTCGGCCTGCGTTGTTACGAACACGTGCATGGTTCGGCTCTGCCACCTGAGTCTTGTCCCCACAGCCAGACGCTTAAGGACGGGCGAGAACACATTGCCGAAGTTCATGAGGGACGTCTCGGCGGGCATTTCATTGTCAGCACCACGCCGCTATTCGATGAGCAGGGCATCATGATGGGTACGGTACATGTGGCTCGTGATATCACCGAGCGCAAACGTGTAGAGGAAGAGTTACGCAAATCACGAGATGAACTGGAGATACGAGTTAGGGAGCGGACAGCGGCCTTAGAGCGCAGTAACCAGGCCCTCCAAGATTTCGCCTTTATCGCTTCTCACGACATGAAGGAACCACTTCGCAAAGTCATCTCTTTTGGCAACATGCTCTTGCGGAAATATAAAGATTCGCTCGGGCAGAGGGGCAATGACTACTTGAACCGGATGCTCAATGCGACTGAGCGCATGCGATCTTTGCTCACTGGGCTTCTCGAATATTCAAGAGTTACAACAAATCCTGAGCCTTTTAGAGAAGTTGATCTCTACGACATTATTCATGAAGTCCTCTCCGACTTGGAGATAAGAATCAAAAAGACGGGAGGAGAAGTGCAAGTCGGAGAATTTCCGGCCATTGAAGCCGATCCCACGCAGATGAGGCAGCTTTTCCAAAACCTTATCGGCAACGCCCTCAAGTTCCACAAACAAGGCGAGAAGCCGGTCATCCAAGTGCGGAGCGCCGTAATCGATAATAGCGAGCTTCAGATCGTGGTTGAAGATAACGGCATTGGCTTTGAAGAACAATATCTCAACAGGATTTTCGCCCCATTCGAAAGGCTCCACGACAGGAGCAGCCAATATGAGGGAACGGGCATGGGTCTTGCCATCTGCAAAAAGATAGTCGAGAGGCATGGGGGAAGTATTACAGCGAAGAGCATCCCCGGTGAGGGGACAAGCTTCATCGTCAAATTGCGGCTGGACAATTCTCGCAGACTTTAGTCGACGAAAGCTTGACCGAACTGCCCTGTTCAGCCGAGCTTGCGGGAACCCAAAAGATCGCCCGATCTGATCCTGCTTGATCCGAACGTGCTACGAAAATGCGGCCGCAAGGTCCTCATAGAAGTTACCTTGTACCAGCACTCGATCTTACTTGCCAAAAATCACGCCGGTCAGTTGGTTTGATTCCAGTTCACATATGGAGTGCATACTTAGCTATTCTCGACCGGTATGCCTAGACCATTGGATAAATCTTGGCCGGTTTTGCATCCTCCTCCGAGTGCAATAGATGACTTCCGTATTTTAACTTTGACATACCATTTAGATTTGGGGTGGGGATTTCTGCCAATCCAGGAATCATAACGTTCCTAAACGAGATCACTCTAACCCGTGGAAATGCTGAGGATAAGGAACCTGCCAAATGGGCCGACATTGCGATTTTTTCTGCATATGGTTTTCTGATAGAAGGCAGATATCAACAATCTCAGTTCATTCTTTACAGACGCGAACTTATGCTGATCGATCAAGCTCCTTCCTGACAGCCAACCCCAGTTTTTCCAGCACATAGGGTTTTTTCACATAGGCCCCCGCGCCCAATGCCTGAGCTTTACTCACCCGTTCCGTCTCAGAGAAACCGCTGACGATAATTGCCTTCTGATGAGGATGGATTTCAAGTACTTTGATATAAGTATCCAGCCCATCCATACCAGGGTCCATGATCATATCCAGAACCATTAAATCAACAGCATGCTCCTGCACATACTTCACAGCATCTTCACCACTGGAAACACTGACAACGTCGTAATTCAGTTTCTTGAGCATCGTGCTGGCAAGCTGTCGCTGCTCTTTAACGTCATCAACAACCAGGATAGATTGACCGTTCCCCATGTATTCAGCAGCGGATATGGAATCCTGCTCCAGGGATATTTCCTGTCTTGTAACAGGAAAATAAAGGGTGAAGGTGGTTCCTTTGCCTTCCTCACTTTCCACATTGATATATCCCAGATGGTCCTTGACAGTACCCCAAACCACGGCTAATCCCAGACCTGTCCCGCTACGACCCATGACTTTTTTCGTATAGAAAGGCTCGAATATCCGCTTCAAATCTGACGCAGGTATGCCTTCGCCAGTGTCCGATACGGATAGCACGACATAGTCTCCCTGCCGCACTTCATCATATCCGGATACGGCTTTATCCAGGTAGCAGTTGGCCGTCTTTACCGTCAAGGTGCCACCAGTTGGCATGGTTTCAACAGCGTTGGAAACCAGGTTAATGATGGATTTCTCCAGATGAACGGATGAACCTGTCACATTTAACAGGTCCGCATGAAGATCGGTCTTGATCACTATGTTCGGGTGGTAGGAAAGCACCATGGCAAAAGCGGGGGAGTTTCGGCATTCCAAGACGATGTTATTCAGATTCAACACCTTCCTGTTTGAGACGCCCCTCCTCGCCAGGGTCAAGAGATCCTGTACTATCGCTGCCGCCCTCTGGCCCGCCTTCAAGATCTCCATCGCGTAAGATCTTGCCGAGCTGGACTCATCTAAATCACCAATAAGTAGTTCGGAATAACCCACGACAATACCCAGAACATTGTTCAGGTCATGGGCGACACCTCCAGACAAAGTGCCGAGTGCTTCCATCTTCTCGGCACGCTGCAAACGCTCCTCGAATCTCCTACGCTCCTCCTCGGCCCGCTTGCGCTCGGTGATGTCGGTCACCATTGCAAACGCACCAACGTTGTTCCCTGACTCATCAAAAAGCGGCGTCCCATTGAACAGGCAGAAGACATGTGACCCATCTGGACGAGAGAGGGCGATCTCATATGCGCCCGCTTCTCCCTGCACCCTCAAACTGACCTGCTGCTCGAAGGTGGCCCTGTTTTCATTATCTACAAAATCAAAGATCTTCCTCTCGAGGATCTCTTCACGATTTCTGCCCAGGATGGCGCACATTCTCGGGTTGACATCCCTGGTTACAATGTCGTTATCTATCAGCCAGAATCCTTCATTGGCTGTCTGCAAAATGGTTCTAAGGTGCAGTTCACTCTTACGGAGCTTATCTCCTTGCTGCTTGCGCAGACGTTCATTTTCCAGGTTGTCCAGGGCAAATCCTATATCCCCGGCAACCTTTTCCAGCAATATCACATCTTCCTCGCTAAAGGAGCCAAGCTTGTCGGAGTAGATTGTCAGCGCGCCCCACACGCGGCCTGCCGATTCGATGGGGAACGCGGCAGCGGCGGCGATGCCGAAAGGAGCCGCCCGCTCTTGCCACGGCAGGGTGTTCGGATCATGCAAAAAGTCGTTATACACAACGGCATCCCGTTCTCGAATGCAGGTGCCGGTCGGGCCGCGCCCCTCGGGACGATCATCGGCATAGACCGTGATGCCGGTGACGTATTCGACTGCTTCGCCCCATGACGCCACGGGCAAAACGGTATTTGTGGCCGGGTCCAGATAACCGATCCAGCACAGGAGGAAATCACCATCTTCCACAATAATCCGGCACGCCTCCTTGAGAAATGCATCGGGGGATACCGCACGCACTACCGCCTGGCTCACATGGCTGAGCACGCAGTACAGCCGGTTCAGGAGTTCGATCTCCCGCTCCTGTTGCACCCGCTCGGTGATGTCGCGGATATTGCATTGGATGACTTTGGTGTGGTCCTCAAGGTAAGCATTGCTGACAAATTCCACCTCGATAAGCCGTCCGTCGCAGGCTTCCAGCGGCAAGTCTTCGTATCGGATGTATTCGTTTTCTTGCAGGGTTTTGAAAACGGCCTTGGAGGAGGCAATGTCCTTGAAACAGCCGATTTCCCAAAGGTGCTTTCCATATAGTGCATCGTAAGAATAACCGAGCAAATTCATCAGGAACGGATTGACATCAACCACCTTGCCTGTATTGGCATCGAGAATCAATATCCCGTCCTTGGCTGATTCAAAGAGCCGCCGGTAGCGCTTCTCGGAATCTTCCAGCGCCGCCGCCGCGGCGCGTTCCTTGGTCTGGTCGCGAAAGACCAGCACCACGCCGATAATATCGCCATTCTCGTTTCGGATGGGTGCGCCAATGTCGGCGATGGGGCGTTCCGCGCCGTCCCTGGCGATCAGCAGGGTGTGGTTGGCCAAGCCCGCCACCATCCCATCGCGCAGCACTCGGGCCACGGGACTCTCAACCCTGGCTCGAGTTTGTTCGTTGACGATGCGGAAGACCTCCTCCAACGGCTTGCCGCGTGCCTCCTCATTGCCCCAGCCCGTGAGTGCTTCGGCTACGGGATTCATCAGTTCCACCCGGCCCCGGGCGTCGGTGGCAATTACGGCGTCACCGATTGACTTCAATGTAATGCTATGGCGCTCTAAACTCGCCCGCAGTGCGGCCTCGGACTGGTAAAGCGTCCGGTAGTGCTTCTTTTTCTCCCACTGCGAGGCAACGAGTCCGAACACGACCGTCATCCCCATTAGGCTCATGAGCAATCCAAGGATGAGGACGGAACGGAAGCGCCATGCGGCGAAGGCCTCGGCCGTATCTATCTTGGCTACCATGAACCATGGCGAGTCTGGAACGGGCAGAATAACCGACAGCACCTCGACTCCGCGGTAGTCTTTGCCCTCGAAGACGCCCTGCTCACCCTTTACGGCCATCACCGCAGGAACGTCCGTTCGGCTCAGGGGGATGCGCAGTTTCAGCGCGGTGTCAGGCTGATAGCGCAGGTCGTTGAGGAAAAGTACGTCGTCACCGTCGCGCCGGACCAACAGTGTTTCCTCACTCTTTATGGGCGTAGGCCAGGACTGGATCAGGGGATAGAGGAAGCGGGAGGCGTCGCAAACCAGAATGACTGCGCCAACCGGCCTTGAGGTCTGCCCATCACCGGTGAAAAGCGGCGCGACTGTGGAGACATGGGGTGTCGGGTTTTGCGGCTCGGTGTACAAGTCGGTGAATACGGGCTTGCGGCCGCTCAGTGCGGCGGCAAGGGTTGAGGCGTATCCGCTGTGGATCTCAGTTTGTCCGCTCAGGCTCAGGCGTACCCGCCCGTCGGGGTCCACCAGCAGGACGTCGGAGTAGTTGCAGTGTTCATGGAGACTGCGGAAGAAGGCGCGAAGCTCCATTGAATTCTCTTCGTGCGGATCGGCCAGAAAGCGGGCCGCATTCCGGATAAAGAACGGGTTTTCCGAGAGAACGGCGGCATCTCCCAACCGCTCTTCTCGCCATGCGGTGATTTGGCCTGCCTTGAGCCGCACGACTGCGGACAGGTCCGTTTCAATCGCCTGCCGCATCGTCTGTTCCTGGACGCGGTAGAACCACCCGCCGCCAAACAGCAGGGCAAGGAGCATTACCGGTAGGGCGGCCTGCATCCAACGGGTAATCGTATTCATGTGCATACCCTCATATTTGATGCTGTTCTTGCTGTTTCTACTCTTTTCACGGCTAACGGATCGGACTTTTTCGCGGTGAAGCCTACGCAGAGAGTCGAGTTGAATTGAACCGACGAGCAATCTGAGAAGATCATTGCGACTGCGGAGGCATAGGAGAGTTTGCTACCGCCAGATATGATTGTATAGCGAAAGATAGGGAATGCAAGGCTTTTCAGCCGAGACCCGAGAGTGCCAATATCCACATTCCGTACCCCTTCAATCCCAAAAACCGAATCCCCAAAAAGTCACCCCAAACAGTCCCCGGAAGGGAGGTGATCCGTTGGACATTTCGCATTTCTTCCAATCGATAGGAGACGAACTTGGCAAAGTCTTCGGGCTAAATCCGGTTCTCGAAAACATCATCGTAATGAAGGCGGCAATCCTGCTCATTGCCATTTCCCTCCTCATCTCCTCTATGGCCCTACTCATCCTGGCCTTGTCTCATCACAAATTTAAAAGATCCCTAGTAATCCAACGCATCGTGAAGTGGTTTTTTAGAGCGGCCGTTGTCATTGTTGGCGCCGGCGCCCTCATCCCGGGATTTGAACACTTCTCAGAACTTACAGTGGCCGCCGTGGGTTCTATTTTCACAGCGGTATCGTTGGCGCTTGTCATAGGTTACTATGCCGCAGGCGGGGAACGGAGAGACCGAATAATCCCGGGTCTTACGGCGTCTCTCGGCAACCTCGCTGTCGTAATGCTCGTTGCCAGGGTATCGTACCCCGGCGAGCATGTATTACACACGACAGTCGTAAACGATGGCCCGGGTAATATCCGCGACTCCAACTGGTCAACTTCCTAACCGGCACTTCTGCTAAATTTTCTGACCGCCCTCAATACTGGTTTGTCACAATTATAAATCTGTACGGAGAAAACCACTATCAGCGTATTTTCGAGGACCTTTTTCCACCCGATCGGCTCACCCACCGTATCGAAGCACCCGCATGTGATTGGGGCGCCCTGGTACATGTTGATCAGGATCATCACATTGAAGACTATCAGGAGCAGTCCGATCACTATTATGGATGTCCGGGACTTGAAACCTATGATTAGAAAAAGGCCTGTGACGAGCTCGATCCATGGCAGTATGATAGTTCCCAGGTTCAGACACACGTAGGGAACCAGGCGGTAATTGGCTATTGCTTCCGCGAACTGGGCGGGATAGGGTATTTTGCTCAAACTCGCGCAGATGAAGAAATAACCCAGGTAAAGCCTGAGCGCAAAAGAGAGATACTCGCTCGTTATCGCTCGTTTAATAAAATACGGGATCATTTCGAGACCTTTTGCTCAACCGGATACCCGTTGGCCTCCCATGCGCGGAGCCCACCGTCCAGAATCTTCACGTCCCTATATCCCCTTTGCAGCAGTTTGTCCGCAATTTCAAGGTCATAGGGCCTGCTTACCGTATTTCCGTAAACCACTATCTTTTTGTCCTTGTCTGCCTCGGAGAAACTCATCAGGTACACGATATCGAAAAGAGGCATCGGCATGTTGACCGCGCCCTTTATGTGCCGCAACTGGTAGAAATTGCCGGGCATGGCGTCCACAATGAGAGCTTGTCCCCGCCGGTAATTTTGCATCGCTGCAGATGCGCTGATCGAAGGGACAGGGTCCGGAGGCACAGGGACAAGTGGAATTCCGTAAGGATTCGATATGTTAAAGGTTATCGCCAGAAGAACACTCACTCCAATGACAAGGAGAAAATCGAACCAGGACCCCCGGGAAGCCCTGATTGCCGCATCGGCTTCTTCTATGATTTCCCGGTCTTTGAGGAGCCAGCCGCGGATCTTCCGGACAAAATTCCTGGAAAGATCCGGGTGATCCCGCAACAGGCGGTCAAATCGCTCTTTGGAGAGCACCATGAGGTGTGTTTCGGTCAGACTTTCGACATTGGCGCTGCGCGTCTCGCCCGCCAGAAGAGCCACCTCGCCGAAGTACTCGCCCGGTCCGCTTACAGAGATCTCCCTCTCGATCCTGTCGTCATGCCTGACGAAAATCCTGACTCTACCTGAACCGATGATATAGAAAGCGTCCGCCGGGTCACCCTCCTTAAAAATGAACTCGCTCGGCCCCACGACCCTGCTCTGAAGGGTGCGGACAAGCTCATCGAGTTCACCGGGGGGCAAATCCCGAAATATTGAGCGTCGTAGCAAAGTTTTTCTGTTGTAGAATTCGGTATTGGTCATTACGGTGCTATTTTTTTGTGCAATGTTATCAATTGATTTAGAAACCTGTCAGGATCCTCTGTGATTCAAGCTTCCCGGATGATCTCTGATGCGAAGTTGGATTGTGCTCGAGAAAGCTTCCGGAACGCCCACAGTCCATAAATAATACGGTATCCCAATCGAAAAACTTAAATGGAAAAGCCTGCCAAACCACGCCGGACACACCTCCATCCCCGCAGATGACAGCTCTTCGGCTTAATGCGGGATCAGGTTTTCCGGGTAATTTTTCTTGCTCTTCAAGGAGTTGAAAGCCCGGATTGCCGCGATGGGCGAACGACCTTAGGTTATGAGCGAACCTGGTATAATTTCATATGAGAAAGGATACCTCCATGTCGATTCGCACTCGTGCCGCCGTGGTGAGCCAACCGGCTGGACCTTTCGTGTTTCAGGATGTTGAACTCGATGGTCCCCGGCCGGGAGAAGCGCTGGTCCGCATGGTCGCCTGCGGTATTTGCCATACCGATATTGCCGCCCGTGACGGATTGTTTGGCCTCGATTTTCCTGCGGTATTCGGGCATGAAGGCGCGGGGATCGTGGAAAGTGTCGGCAGCCAGGTCGTTCGGGTTCGTCCCGGCGACAAGGTTGTGATTTCCTTTGGCTCCTGCGGTAAATGCTCGAACTGTAGAGACGCTCATCCAGCCCACTGCAAGGATTTCGAACGGCTCAATTTTGGCGGCGCAAGACCTGACGGCTCTTCGGCCATCCATGATACAAGGGGAGTTGGGGTGGGCTGCTGCTTTTTCGGCCAGTCCTCGCTGGCGTATCACGCCCTGGCCTATGAGCGCAATCTGGTTCCCGTGGATGCCGGGGATAACGACGAACTCGCCCTGTTTGCCCCTCTTGGATGCGGCGTGCAGGCAGGGGCCGGGACCGTCCTGAACGAACTGAAGCCTCGGCCGGGTGAGTCATTTGTCGTTTTCGGGGCGGGAACTGTAGGCTTGTCCGCGCTGATGGCGGCCCGCATGGCCGGCGCAACGCCGATTGTAGCCGTCGACAGGGTGAGATCGCGTCTGGAATTGGCGAGAGAGCTTGGAGCGACTCACGTACTGGACGCACAGCAGGACGAAATAGTCCCCCGACTCAGGGAACTCGCCGGAACAGTCGATCATGCGGTCGAGACAACGGGCGTCCGGCGGCTAATCGACCATGCGCTAAGGTCTCTTGGCCCTTACGGGAAAATGTCGATGCTGGGCGTCTCCCACGAGGATTCGGACGATTTGGCCTCACCGAAATCGCCGGGTCCAAACCAGAAGGTCTTTTACAGTATTGCGGGCGACAGCGACCCGCAAAAATTCATTCCTTATTTGATCACATGTTACAGGCAAGCATTATTTCCGTTCAACATGCTTATACGGGAATACCCGGCACTGAAAATAAATCAGGCGGTTAGGGACTCTCTAGATGGATCTGCCGTCAAACCCGTTCTTCGGTTCTCCTAACATTGAAATTATCTCAGCAAGCCTCTTTCCGTTTCTCACACGAAAAGAGCTTTGAATACATTCCGTACCCCTCTTTTTGCAAATCCTCTTTGGGAACGAACCTCAAAGCCGCAGAGTTTATACAGTATCGCAATCCGGTCGGCGCAGGACCGTCGTTGAACACATGCCCCAGGTGCGAGTCTCCCCGGCTGCTCCTGACCTCGGTGCGTTTCATGAAAAACAAACTCCGGTCCTGTTTTTCAACTATGTTGTCGGGTTCGAGCGGTTTAGTAAAACTCGGCCATCCGGTGCCGGAATGAAATTTGTCCAGGGAGCTGAACAAAGGCTCGCCGGAAACGATATCCACGTAGATGCCTTCCCTTTCGTTATCCCAGGATTCATTCTTGAAAGGCGGCTCGGTGCCGTTTTCCCTGGTTACTTTGTACTGAAGCGGCGACAGGGTTTTCCTGAGTTGCGCATCGCTCGGCCTGGAGTAGCCGTAGACATCTGAAAATGCTTCAGTCTGATTCTCCATTTTGCCCCATATTTTCGCGAGGAAATTATCCCGCCCTGAATGCCAGCGGTAGAAGCCGTAGCGTAGCGGGTTCTTTTTGTAATAGTCCCGGTGATATTCTTCCGCTGGATAAAACTTCGTGAATTGGACTACTTCGGTCACAACCGGCTTGTCGAAACGTCCCGATGTTCCCAGTTCGCGCTTCGTTTCCTCCGCAAGGCGTCTTTGTTCTTCGTCCCGGTAGAAGATGACGCTCCTGTATTGCCGTCCCCGGTCCACCACGAACTGGCCATCGGGGTCTGTGGGATCAATATGCATCCAGAAGTAATCAAGCAATTCCCTATAGGATACTTTGTCCGAGTCATAGTAAACCTGAATGGCTTCCACATGCCCGGTGCTCCCGGAGGAAACCTGCTCGTAAGTGGGATTTTCAACGTTGCCCCCGGTATATCCCGGCACAGCCTTGATAACGCCCCGGAGCTTTTCGAAATCGGCTTGCGTACTCCAGAAGCTGCCGCCGGCAAAAGCGGCAGCCGGGAATTGATCGTACCTTGCATCCACCTCGGCCTGTTTCACGGCGCTGCGCGAAAGTCCCGGTCCCAGACACAATAAAGCGGCACTGACTAATGAAACTATATAGGCGACTTTCATCCCGGCGCCTCTCCTTTCCCGACCGCCCAAAGCCGACAGCAGATTCTGCGTCTCTATTGGTTTTACAATTTGAGAAGCTGCTATAATTAAGGACGGTTATAGAATATTAAGGCCTGGTTTGCACTTTACAATCCCCATTAGGCCAGAATGTTGTGCCGCATATAGCCGTTCTACGGTCATACTGCCGCATTGGTCTATGCCGACTGGAGTCGATCAAGGTTTTTCCCCACAGTTTGAGCCGCAGCCTCCGGCACAGATCCAGGGCCGCAAATTATTTGCCTGCGGCCGCCTTGATGCTTTCGAAATGCTCATTTCCCGATTGGAGGATGACAGTTTCGATGAACTGCTCCACCGTCATGTCCATGCCAAGAGCCGGAAGGTAGCCGGCTTTGTCAAGTTCAGAATCCTCAAGGCCTCCTGTGAAATCTACCAGCATCCGGCCCTGCTTCCGAAGAACGTCCAACACTTCGGATTTCGTGCATTCGGCGTGTTCCCTGGCATGACGGTTGGCGTATTCCGTGATCTGTTCCACCGTCATCACCGGGAGCTTCTCGCCTTTGAGGATCATTTTGACTGCTGATACGGCCTGGTAGTGGTTTGCTCCAATATGCCGCGCCGTAACGCCGAGCGGCCACCCCTCGGCGCCAATAGCGCTCCAGTCACCTTCCGTGGAGTTCTCCACAAATGAGATTACTTCCTCGTTAAATGAATTCAGGCGCTCCGCCAACTTTTTCGACCTGCTCATCGCTTTTCTCCTTGATATTTACCATAACGGGTCATCCGGTCTTATATTTTCGAAACATGCATGCGCTTATTAGAAAATAAGCATTAAGGGGGCCGGTTTCATCCCTCGTTTCCGGTCGAGGGATCGAGATGCAGAGAAGCCAGGAGTGGATAATGATGCCGGAAGATGAACACAATCGCGTGCTCGTCTCCAATGTCCATCCTCCGGGATGGCAAAACCCCAAACCCGGGGCACGCTATAACCTTACTAAGCGCAGAAGCGATAAAATCATTGGAGCTACAATGGTCGCGCGCCATGCCGGTGAGATGATTAACGAGATAAGTCTTGCAATGTCGTGCGGCCTCGGCCCGGGTGCGATTTCGAATGTCATTCATCCATATCCCGCTCAGGGCCAGGCTATCAAAGGCGCGGCGGATCTTTACAACCGCAGCCGTCTTACTCCCCTTGTCAAAACTCTCACCTTGTCCTGGCTGCGCGTATTACGCACGGGCGCTTTTTTCACTCTCAAAAAGAACGTACACAGGGTAGAAAGATTTCTTATTCCCTTATCGAAGTCTCCAGGTTCGCCCCAAAGAGACTAGAGGCTGAAAAGTGAGTCCATCACCGGAAAAACGTCAGGAGACGGCGGGCAAAGCCCTGGCTAAGGCCTTGGCGCTTCTTGCATTTATTATCCTTGCTGTGCTGTTAGTGCGCTTTACACGCCTGGGGGAATACTTCTCCCCTGAGTCCATCCAGCATTTTCTTGCCTGGGCCGGGTTCTGGGCGCCCCTGGCGTTCATTTTTTCTTACGCCGCAGGGATATGTCTCCTGATACCGGGCACGGTGCTCACCGGGATTGGCGGCGCCGTGTTCGGGACTGCCCGGGGATTTGTGTACAACTGGACGGGGGCCATGATAGGCGCTACAGCAGCTTTTCTTATCGCACGAACCCTCGGAAGAGAGTTCGCCTCAAGGCTGGTCGGGGAAAAGCTGAAGAAGTATGATGAAGCAATAGAGAGAAACGGTTTTGCAACCGTGCTCTACCTGAGGCTTATTTATGTCCCCTTCAGCATCATGAATTTCGGGATGGGACTGACGAAGGTCCGTTTCTGGGACTACTTCTTCGCAACCGGGATCGGGATACTGGCAGGCACCTTCATCTTGACCTTTTTCATAGGCGCTATCAGGGAAGTCTGGATTTCCGGTGATTGGGGCGGCCTTATCTCACTTCGGGTTTTCTTCTCCCTCGGGCTTTTCATAGCTTCCCTTTTATTGCCGAAGGTTATTAAGAAACTCAAAGGTGAACGTTAGCTCAGCCTTGCCCAGTTTTCTTCCCGGCTTCAACGAACCACTGCATAGTCTCTTCCATGCCGGCGGCCACATTGTACATCGGAGCGTAGCCGAGGAGATCCCCTGCCCGTGAAATATCCGCAAGAGAGTGCCGAACATCCCCTTTGCGAAACGGCCCATATTCGGGGCTTATGTCCTCTATCCCGGGCACGTGGGAGCAAAGGGACTTCTTTATGACCCCAAACAACTGGTTGAGAGTCGTGCGATCTCCGCCGGCGATATTGTAGACCTTATTTAGAGCTTCGGGACCGTTGGACAGGGCGGCCAGTATATTTGCCTGCACCACGTCCTTGATGTAACAGAAGTCCCGGCTGGTCTCGCCGTCGCCGTTGATGACCGGGGTTTTGCGAGTGATCAGGGCATTGATCCAGCGGGGGATAACCGCCGCGTATGCGCCCTTTGGGTCCTGCCGTTTCCCGAATGCATTGAAATATCTCAGCCCGATCCAGCTAAAATCGTACACTCTTGAAAAAACTCCGGCATAAATCTCGTTTATCAGCTTTGAAGCCGCATAAGGGGAGAGTACCGATCCAATTTCGTCTTCCACCTTGGGCAGCTTTTCGCTGTCGCCGTAAACAGAGGATGAGCTTGCAAACACGAACCTTTTGACACGCGCTTGCATCCCGGCTGCAAGCATTTGCAGAAACCCGTCCACATTGCACTCGTTGGTCGTGATCGGATCGTCTATGGATCGAGGCACGCTGCCAAGAGCTGCCTGATGCAGAATGTAGTCGACTCCCGAGCATGCCCTGCGGCAGTCTTCAGGATTGCGGATGTCTCCCTGTATGAATTCGAATCTGCCCCACTTTTCAGGGCCGACCGTCCTCTTAACATCCTCGAGGTTATGGGGATGGCCGGTAATGAAATTGTCCATCCCAACCACCGGCTGATCGAGCTCGAGCAACGCCTCGAGCAGATTGGAGCCGATAAATCCGGCGACTCCTGTGACCAGCCATTTTTTGGGCTCTTTTGCGAGTTCGGCCTTAATATTGTCGAATATGCTCACAGTTTCTTACTCCACAGGTGGATTATTTCGTGTCCATTGGTCAGCAGGCAGCAAAGCCTGCCCCACGTCACGAGCACCGTTGGGTTGACGGCTTTGCGCGTTGGCGGGAATCACGAATCGATAACTCTTATCCGACCGGCAGGTCAATTCGCAACATCTTTTTCAATATCTCCATAAAATCGACCGTATAAAACAGGTGGTCTGATTTCTCACGCTTTCGGCTGCGCAACTTGATTGTCCGGGACTTCGGTCATTTTGCATGCAATAGCCATCAGCTTGAGCGTTTCTTAGCGGGCAACAACTCTCGCAAAATAAACTCTTTTCAGTCCAAACCCCAAAGATGTATGATTTATTGCAGGTTCCCCGAGCAGATAGTCGGAATTTGGAAAGGAGGGAAAAACAGAAGGTTTTTCAGGGTTGGTTCGGGCAGTAAAAGCTGTTGTTAAAAACTTGCTTTTCGACAAATTCGAACACAAGGAACAATCTTGGAAAAGGAGAGGAATGGCATCGAGACCGGCTGGGCCTGAATCGGTTTGATCTGTCTACCGACTCTTTATCTGATCCAACAATTATTAAGCTTTCTCTACTACTTTTATATAGATGCAGCCTTGTCTGTCGATCGGACCAGCTTATCTGTCAGGCACCGTCTTTATCCACCAGCCAAGCGCTCCATTTTTGCAATCCCGGCAGGAAGGAGACCGAGGATAGCTTAAGCTGGAGATCATTTGAATCGTTGCAATACTCTCTTCACGGTAACCATAGCCCAAATAGAAAAGGAGTTGATTCTATGACCGAGCAAAGAATTGACAAGGACAAGCTGGCTGAGGGTTTATGCGATACCACTGAGACCTGTAAGCCCGAGGGAAAAGCAGGAATAAGCGAAGACTGGCTGTCTGTCTGGATAGGCTTGGCCATTTTTGTTCTGAGCCTCGGGGTATTTGCCGGATGGGACATCCTGGGCTGGGGCGTTACCACCGCGATCTGGACCAGCCTGCCAAAAGCGCTGAACCCGGTGTCACCGGCATATAAAAGCCTCGGCGGACTCGGCGCACTTATTGTCACCTACATCTTACTCACCGCCATCATGACTATCGGCGCCATAGCACTTAAGGCCAACATCAAAAAGTTTATCATCGGTTTTACAGTCGTTTTCTGGATCAGCTATATTTGTTGGATTATCGGAAGTTG
>JBEKXG010000010.1:0-20896 GCA_049512295.1 Syntrophobacteraceae bacterium | reverse complement strand
CCTCGTAGAACCACTTTGCCCAGTCCCCGCCTGAGAATAATGGGGGAACAGTCACAATGGCCAGGGCGACCAGCATCATAGAAGGAGTGTACACCCTGGCGAACTTCTCCACCCACTGCTCGGCGGGAGCGCGCCGGGAGCGGCCCTCCTCCACCATGCGAATGATTCTCGAGAGTGTGGTGTCTGATGCGGGCCGGGTCGAACGAAACTCTATCGTCCCCTCTTCATTGATTGTCCCGGCAAAGACCTCCGAGCCTGGTTCTTTTGCTATCCGGGCGGACTCACCGGTTATGGGCGCCTGGTTCACAGAGGTGGCCCCTCGCGTTATTACGCCGTCAAGCGGGATTCGTTCGCCAGGCCGGACAACAACGGTGGCGCCGACCGGAATTTCGCCGACAGGTTTTTCCTCGATATCCCCGTCATTCGGGCATATGAAGCGGGCTTTCGGGGGGGTGATATCCAAAAGCGCGGTGATCTCGTGTTTTGCCTTGCCTACGCTCCATGATTCGAGCAGCAGCGCAAGGGAGAAAAGAAAACTCACGGAGGCCGCCTCCAGCCATTCGCCAAGCCCAATTGCCCCGAGGACTGCAACGGTCATTAGAAGATTCATATCGGGCTTGAGCTTCCTCGCCGCATAGAAGGCTATTGGGAAAATAAACCAGCCTCCGGTCAGGATTGCACAAAGATAGAGGACAACCGCAAAGATCGGGGCGCCGGTCCAGTTTTCCCCGGCGAGTGCGGCGAGTATCTTCCCACGGTGGAGTGCCTCGAAAAGAAACGCCGCTATCAGGAAAAGGGCGCTTGCCAAGCATAAGAACAGTCTTCCATGCTTTTCCCAAGAGCTTTCGGCTTGCGTTGCGCATATGCCTGCAGAGCAGCCGGCCTCCGAGAGAACGGCCTCCATGCCCGTCCGGGCGACCGCCGCCCTGATCCTTTCCGCAACGTCGGCGTCGAGACTGCCGCTGATCGTCATCTGGCCGCGCAGCAGATCGAAAGAGAGCCTCTCATCGCCTCCAACGAGAGGCGCCACCTCGGATTTCAGCAGCCCTACTTCTTCGCCGCAGCACATGCCTTTTATTCGGAAGGAGTGTCTTTCCATTATATTTAATAATAGTCTCCAATTCTCAGAATCTCAATCACTGTATCCGGGAATCTCAATCACTGTATCCGGATTGGAATTGGAAAGAGAAGCAGGGGAAGGCAGGCTCCCTAGTTTCCCGGCTTTGGACTATCCGTGCCATGGGTTGCTTCTTTTTCGAGCGGAGGTTGAAAAATAGACAACGGCAGCTTGAAGATTTTTTTCATGACCCCGAATAATTCTTCGCCAACGGCGCTGGGAGCAAGAGGGACCACTGCCGGGTCGGCCAAATCCCCTTTTATGCTGACCGGCACAGTCAGGAAAGCCTCGTCCAGGATCTTCCCCATAACGGGGGTCGCCCCGACCACCCTCTCCATGGTGCGGAGCGGAGCGACAAGGGCAACCACGTCCACTTTCTGCCTGACGATGTCGATCTCTCCATGAAAAACCATTTTGAAGCACTGGCCATCAATAACCGAATCAGAGAGGACAAGCTTCCCGTTCTTTATTTTTCCTTTCGATTCTAAAGAGTTGTATGCGCAGCCCTCGCGGGCTAGGTCCGGGAGCACGCCCCTGTAGATTTCTGTGATGCCGAGCAGTGAAATTATTTTCGCGAATGTTTCAAACCGGAAGATTCGTCCTTTCTTTGCCTTTAGCTCTACCTCACCTTCGAGCGACTCTGCGAGACTGCCATCGCTGCCCCTCGCCGCAAGGTTTCCGGTGAGCGTGTAACTGCCGGAGAGGATATGGTGTTTGTTGAACAGGCAGCTCAGCGCCGATTCGAGGTCCTGGTCTTTCGCCGATGGGCTGAGCGTGGCATTCCTGCCCTCCGGCGTGACCGTGATCCTGCCGGGAGTGGATATCCCGCAAAGATTTGCCTGGTTAAACCGAACCTCGACAGACCCGGGGCTCAAGACCACATCTGCATCGGCTGGGTTCCAGGCAAACCTCCCGTAGGACAGTTGCTCGCACCTTACCCGGATAGTACCCCTGAGAGGGGCTTTCCATGCTCTTTTCGAGTATCCGGGGCCGGGCCGGGCCGGGTTTTCCCTATCCTTCCCAATGTCCTCCCCGGATTTAAGGATGCTCTCAAGGTCGAGAGTATCGGCAAAGGCGTTCATGTCCACCAGATAAGCGTCCACGGTGATTTCGACGCTGCCCGCAAGGCTCAGCCTGCTTCCGCTCCAGCTTATCATGGCCGATTTTACATTTATTTTGTTTCCATCGGCCTCGATCTCGGCGTTTTCAATCCGCGCGGGTACAGGGAGGTTGACCGGCAGTTGGAATCCGGAAATCTTGACCTCTCCCTGAGCACTTGATTTATCGGGAGTATCGAGATAGAGGCGGGCGTTGAATTTGCCCGCTATCACTCCCGTAAGCAGCCTGTTGTCGATGAGGAGCCGGTCAGCCGTTTTGTTGCTGAGTATGCCGGAGAACCCGATCTTGAGCTGGTTCTGCACGGAGTCCAACGAAATGGCGGCGTCCGAATCCTCGTCTTTTATAGTGAGGTTTTCGATAGAGAGTCCCTGGGGCGTTTTAACCAGATTGATCGAAATCATGGGCCCGGAAGAAAGCTGCATTTCTCCCTGGAAGGCTGTTTTCGATCCCTTGTCCCAGGTCAGGCGCGAGTTGCCCAGATCTACATTCGCGATAGCCCTGAGTGAGTTCGGAAGCCCGGCAAGCGAAGCGGCAATTTTGTTTCCCTCCGGGCCAAGCCGGCCACTCAATTGCAAATTTACTTTCTTTGGCTGATCCAGATAGCCTGTAATGCTGCCTGAAATTACCAGGGACGAGTCCGCCAGAACAGTGCCGATCTCCCTGAGCGCGATTTGCTCCCCGTTTATCTCGAAGGCGCCCGACTTCAGGGTGAGAGGACCGTTTAACAGTTTTGTCTGAAAAACAACGTCTTCGACCGAGCCGCTTGCATTGAAAATCCATTTGGAGCGGTCTGCGGGCGGTCCACTGAACCGAAGGGAGTTTACTGTCAGCAGCCCTTTCGACGCGCCGTCCATGAGGGTTTTCCAATATTCATGCGCCCGCAGGTAAGGGCTCAGAAAATCCATGGAAACGAAGGACCTGGCGCGAGAGTCGATCTCCAGAAGCTTTTTCTTGCCCCAGCCGTAGTTAATATCTACCCCCTCGAAGCTCGACTTTCCACTTTTCCCGGCCAAAGACGCCAGCGATACTTTGGACCCCTCCAGCAGGAAATAAGCGCCTTCCAGATCAATCGGTCCGGGAAGGCGGCCGTACTGGCCGCTGAGCTGAAACGGGCCGGACTCCGCCCTAACCGTGACTGCTTTCAGGCTTTCGCCAAGGACGAGCCTCCCCTGCGCTTTGCCCGTCACATTTTTAACTTGAGACAGTTCGCGCCTGAAAGCCTCGTTATCGACAACCCGATTCAGAACTTCGAGCAACTCGGAGAGGTCGGCTGTAAGCGGAAGGTCCAGGTGGAACGGGGCGTCGCTCCCGTGCAGCCCGATTCTCAGCGTTCCGTTGCTGGTTGAAGAACCGGCCGTTTGCCCTGAGATGTTAGTTGCGCTCAGTATCCCGCCCTCAATCAGCAAGTTTCCGCTGACGTTGGATACGAGCAGGTCCGGTCCGGGGGCAAAAACGACTCCTTTTTCGATTGAACCCTTAATGGTGAAGTTTTCGAGCTCTTTGAGGTCCGAAGCGTTGTTTACGTGCGCGCTGAAAAGAATCGACGGTACTTCCGCCTTGCGGATGATTTCAAAAATTTGTGGGACTACCGGGTCTTCCTTATACACCGCGAGTAAAGTGTCCTTTACCGAAGCAGCGTCGGTCTCCCGTCCGTCGATGTTCAGTGTGACGCTCTGATCGGAATATCTTTCGACGTAATTAAGTGTGAGGTTTACACGCGGGTGATCGAACCGAAAATGTGAAAGTGAAAAATCGACGCCATTGTTGTCTATGGCAAGTGCGCCGACAAGAGCGCCGTTGCTCATGACCGTGCCCCGGGGTCCGCCGTCGATGGTAAATTGCGGGACTGAGGCTGTGAAATCTGCGCGGACGCTTTTAAGGCCATCGGTGGAAAGCACAAGAGACAGGTCTATCCGGGAATCGCCAATACTGTCGGATAAGGGCGTATTCAGATATCGCAAAAGGTCTCCGGGATTGCCTCCGGTCAGATTCAGCTCTCCTGAACTCTCCAGAGTGCCAAAATCAACCGAACCGCTGAATGCAAGGGCTTGCCAGAGATCGGATTCGCCGCTGGTCAGCTCGAATCGGACCCTTTGCGTATTCACGGAGGTCCTGAGGTCGATCTCTTCGAAAAAGAAAACGCGGTTTTGTCCGGTGTAGAGTTCCAACCGCCCGTTGCGAGCGTCGATAACCACGCCGGGCATTGCAGCAAAAAGTGTCGCCAGGGACTGGGAAATCCTTTCTTTCAGGCGCAGAAGTCGCTGAGAAGAGGACTTTGCCGAGGTCGCGGGCGCCTGCTCCGGCAGTCTGGCCGTGATCGTCGGACTCAGAAGCTCGATCTCGGCAGGTGAGAATTTACCTTTGAAAAGGGGCAGTATCTCAGGATGAATGGAGACCGCCTCGGCCGATGCGGTGAGTGTCTCCGGAACGGTCGTTCTGACGCCGTGCATGACCATGCACGGGGAGGGCAGAAAGCTTATCTCGATGTGCTCCGAGCGTATGTGATACCGGGCTTCGAGTTCGGCCGCCAGACTCCGGCCGATTGCGTCCGTATCGAGGACATGGGGAAGGAGCAGCGCCAGCGCGGTAAGCACAATCAGGAGAATTCCCGCCCCCGAAATCCCCCACATGAATATTTTTCTGGCTTTGGTCATTGAGTTCTCTTCCGGACATGAAAAAGCGCCAACCGGGATTTGGACGGATTCGGCGCTGTGTTTTTACATGCAGAAGCTTAGCAGTTCAAAAAACCGTGGTCAAGAGGGGAATCGGAAGACAGTGCGCGTATTTTACGGTAACTGCAAATTGCTTAAAAGCTCATTTCGATCTTGCCGCGAAGATTGACGGGACCGTATCCGAAAAGAGCGTTCAGGTGGTGCAGAAAAGCATGGCCTCCCTCTTTTTTCCAGGTTGTCTCCACCTGCTGGCCGATCTCCCGGTAGAAAGCCAGCATTTCGGCTGTGGAAACGGGTCTCCTTCGTCCGTCGTCGGCATACTGTGAAATCAGGTCAAGCCATGTTTGGCTGGCGCCCATAATGAAATACGGCCACGCCTTCTGGAGGGGAGGAGACCAGTTTCGGTCGCTTACATCTTCCACACCGGGCCTGGCGATGGTGTTCGTATCGTCCAGGAGCACCAGCAGGATCACGCCTTCGGATTTCAACTGACCGAGAACGGCGCTGGAGTTGATTGCCGCATAGATTTTGCGGGCAGTTGCCGCGGTGGTGTAAAAGATGAAACTAAACCGATGTCCGGCCTCATCCCGCGCCGCCCTCCTGTGAAAGCGCCACAGTGGGATGTCTTTTTTGTATCGGTCCAGTACTGGACTCACTATCCTGTGGGCGATCAGCAAATCCGTGTCCAGCGAGGGGCCTTCATCCTGGGGCCAGTTGATTTGAAACCTGGCATACCACCAGGCCTTGTCTGTGCTCCCCGGCTCCGCCGCTCCGGCGCCCCCGGGCTTCATCCCGCAGATTGATGCGCAGCCGCCCATAGCCAAAATGGCAAGGGAAACAGCCATGCCCAAGATCGAAATCGCCGCCCGTCTGAGTTTCAAGCCGCTCATCCGTTCACTACCATGAAAATTTCGTAGCTTACCAGCGCGAGGTAGAGGAAGGGGAAAATGGCCAGGACCGCGACCACCTTGACCCTCCCCTGCCAGAGGTAATAGTTTTTGAGAACCAGCAGCGTGATGAGGCCAAGAGCCGACAGAAACCATTTAACGAAGATAAACTGAAGGGGACCCAGCTTTAGAAAGAATCCCATGACGGGGTTCAACTCATAAATATCTCCTCCGACCAGGTTCAAGGTGAGAAAGGCGTCCACTATCGAAAGAACCAGGGTAGAGAGCAGCAGAACCACCGAAAATGGGCTGTAGAGGTCCACAAAATAGAATTTTCGGGCATCTTCCTTTCTCCGGTAGCGGCGCCTGGAGCCTACGAGACTTTGAAGGGTGAACGGCGAAGTGGGCCGGGCGCGGCGCTCTCCGCCCGAGCGCCTTTCCTTGGATCGAGACTCGTTCATTTTGCGGTTCCCCATGTCTGATAGAGCGCCTGAAGATCGGGAGTCCTTTCAGGATTCTATCGGCAGACCGACGCAGATTGATAAGTTCTAATCGGTCCCGGTCCCCGCCGTTTCGGAAAAGAAGTTTGTTGCCTTCATAAGATAAACATTGAATTCCACCTGGAATCAGAACGCGGCAGAGGGATCGCGGGGATCGATTCCATACTTCTTCATTCGGTGCCAGACGGTTACGCGAGTGACCCCGAGCCTGCCGGCCGCCTTGGTCTGATTGCCACCGGATTTTATGAGGGCATCGAACATTCTTAAACTATCTGGCCCTCCGGGCAAGCGTGAAGTTTTTTATTGAAAACCTAACCATCTGAACATACTGCCTTTTTATGCGCTTCACCCTTTTGTCCAGCCGATGGCACTGCTTTTGCTCAATTAGGAAAGCGAGTGCAGCAAGCAGGTGAACAAGGGTATTTTAGAAAACACAGTTCAAAAAAGGGAGAAAGCAATGAAGAAGATGATGAGTGTTTTATTTGTGCTGATCGTGGCGCTCGCCTTGGTTTCAAGCGGCGAAGCAGGAATCCGTTCATCCTCTTGCGATAACCCGGGAGTCTTCTCAGGGGCGCGCAACACCCCTGCGGGTGTGAGTGCCAGAGATTCAGACCACGCCGGCAGCGGCAGGGAAGCAATCTGTTCTAATTGTGTTTTTTCGGCGCCTCCTGCTTACACCGACTATATCGATGCCCGCATGGCCCCTCACGGTGCGGCTACCAAGGGCGGCCCGGCCCCTGAGGTGATGGGTTCCTGGGAATAACACCGCGCGCTCAAGCGTCAGAACCGGACCCCCGAGGGTTTCAGGACCCCCGGGGGGTCCAATTCACTCAATCCGAAGCAGGCATGCGCTCCAGTGCAATGCGAAACGTTGCCGACATGCCTCTCAGGAGCAAATTAGGCGACGCCCTCACCGGGCGTATCCTGCACCTTTCAAAGAAATGGCAAATCTCCACACTCGAGGTGTGGAGATTTGCCAATAACTCAACGCAGCAGCATGAAGTGTCCAGCCTAGGGCGTCTTCACCGGGGTCACCCCTTCGGCCTCCATCTTCTTCATGTATTTTTCCGGGTCTTTTTTGAATTCATCGAGGCAACCGGAGCAGCAAAAATAAATGCGCTTACCCTGATAGTCGGCATAGATTTTTTCATCGATCTTTCCTTTCATGACGGGGCACTTGGTCTGAGGCTCCGCTAGTGCAATTCCGGGCATGTTCCAGCCAAAGGCGAGCAGCCCCAATGTTACCCCCAACAGCACGATCAGTTTCATCTTTCTCATTTTTTTCTCCCTGGTTGATGGCAGCCGAATCGCGGGCAAGGCCCGCACCTGCCGTTTTTGGATCAAGCCGGGACTTCCCCCGATGGAGGCGCGTCTTTCTTCAGGTGGAAGCGCCAGCGCCACACTTCATAGATCGCCGGATAAACCAGCAGTTCCATTATAAAGGAGGTGAAAATGCCTCCGACCATCGGGGCCGCGATGCGCTTCATTACATCGGACCCGGCCCCCGTGGACCACATTATAGGCACAAGACCCATGAACATGACCGCGACCGTCATGAACTTGGGACGCAGCCTTTTGACCGCCCCTTCGACAATGGCGTGGCGCAGGTCCTCCTTGCTTTTCATAAGCCCCCGGTCCCGCCTGGAGTAATAGGCGAGGTCGAGGTAGAGCAGCATGAATACCCCTGTCTCCGCATCGACGCCCATGAGTGCAATCAGGCCGACCCAAACGGCAATGCTCATGTTATAGCCGAGCAGATACAGGAGCCAGATTGCCCCGACTGCAGAAAAGGGAACGGCCAGGAAAATGATCAGGGTCTTCGCCACCGAACGGGTATTGAAGTAGATGAGCAGGAATATGATCAGGATCGTGACCGGGACGACGACAAAAAGCCTGTCCCTTACCCGGAGCATGTTTTCGTACTGTCCGCTCCAGACAAGCGTATACCCCGGCGGCAGAGAAACATGAGTGCTTACGACTTTTTTGGCTTCTTCAACGTAGCCGCCTACGTCCCGGTCGGCTATGTCGACATAAACGTATCCGCAGAGCCTTGCGTTTTCATCCCGTATCATCCCGGGACCGGATACCAGCTTCAGGTCGGCTACCTGGGCGATAGGGACCTGCGCGCCGCTCGCGGTGGCGATCAAGGTCCTGTTCAACTGGTCAACCGTGCTTCGATAATCACGCAGGTAGCGAATGTTTATGGGATAGCGCTCCCGGCCTTCGACCGTGGTCGAAAGGTTCTCCCCGCCGATTGCCGAGGTGATGGTGCTTTCGACCTGTGCGATGGTGAGACCGTAGCGGGCAAGCTCTTCTCTTTTAAGATCGAGGTCGAGGAAAAAGCCGCCGGTTGTCCGCTCGGCGTATACGCTCGATGTCCCGGAAACACCTTTGAGCGATGTCTCGATTTTCAGTCCTATTTCCTGGATTTTGTCGAGGTCGGGACCCAGTATCTTGATTCCGACAGGAGTGCGCACTCCGGTCGTGAGCATGTCAATCCTGGCCTTGATCGGCATGGTCCAGGCGTTTACGACTCCCGGGATCTGCATGGCCTTGTCCAGACCGCCGGGCCCGTAAATGAGGTCCTGGGTGCTCCGATGGTCGGGCCACGCCCTGCGCAGGATGTCTTTGAGCCATTCCGGCGCCCAGTCCGAATACCAGGTCGCAATCCTGGGCCACTCGGACTGCGGCTTTAGGAGAACCACCGTTTCCATCATGGAAAAAGGCGCAGGGTCGGTGGCCGTTTCGGCGCGCCCGGCCTTGCCGAACACGCGTTCGACCTCCGGAAACGATTTAAGGATTTTGTCCTGGATCTGGAGCACCCGCTGCGTTTCGGTGACGGAAATGCCCGGCACCGTGGTAGGCATGTAGAGCAGCGCTCCCTCATCGAGAGGCGGCATGAATTCCGAGCCTATTTTCTCGAAGACGCCGATGCGGGGCGCGAACGTAACCGCCACGATCAGTAAGGCCGCCACAATTGTGGACCACTGGTGTCTCAGCACGAATTCTACGGCCGGATGATAGATTCTCATCAGCGGGCGGCTTATCGGGTGGTTTTCCTCGCTGTGAATCTTGCCGACCAGCAGGGCGTTCGCCACGCGCGCGAGAAATTTCGGGCGAAACGAAAAGTTCTTCATGTGCGTGAAAAGCAGCCGAATAGCCGGATCGAGGGTAATGGCCAGCACGGCGGCAACGATCATGGAAAAATTTTTCGTAAACGCAAGGGGTTTAAAGAGCCTGCCCTCCTGTGCCTCCAGCGTAAAAATGGGCATGAAGGAAACCGCTATCACCAGCAGGGCGAAAAAGCTCGTTCCTCCGACCTCTTTTACGGCGCTTACGACCACATTCTTGAAATTTCCGGGCCTGCCTTCCGTGTCCCAGTGCTCGAGCTTTTTATGCGTCTGCTCGACCACGACGATGGCGGCGTCCACCATGGCGCCCACAGCTATCGCGATACCGCCCAGGGACATAATGTTGGCCGTAATATTCATGCCGTACATCGGAATGAACGAGATTATCACCGCCACCGGAATGGTGATAATCGGGATGATGGCGCTGGGAATGTGCCACAGAAAGATGAGGATCACCAGGCTGACTATTATCAGCTCCTCTGTGAGAGTATGTTTCAAGGTATCGATAGACCGTCTGATGAGGTCCGCCCGGTCGTATGTCGTAACGATTTTCACTCCCCCTGGAAGGTTGGGGGTGATTTCGGCCAGCTTGGCCTTGACCCTGTCTATTACTTTCAAGGCGTTTTCGCCGTAGCGCATGACGACGATCGCGCCAACCGTCTCACCTTCACCGTCCAGGTCGGCCACGCCCCGGCGGATGTCGGGTCCCATGACAACTTTGCCGAGGTTCTTGACCAAAACAGGCGTTCCGGTCGTCTCATTGGTCCCTACGACCACGTTTTCTATGTCGCTCAACGATTTCACATAGCCGCGGCCCCGCACCATGTACTCGCGGCCGGAGAATTCGACGAGCCGTCCTCCCACGTCGTTGTTGCTCTCCCGGATCGCGGTCATCACCCTGTCCATTGGGACCTTGTAGGAGAGCAGGGCGTTCGGGTCGAGGTTTACCTGGTATTGGCGGACAAATCCCCCCACCGGGGCCACTTCTGCAACGCCCGGCACGGACTGGATTTCGTATTTCAAAAACCAGTCCTGAATCGAGCGCAGTTCCGCAAGATCATGCTTGCCGGTTTTGTCCACAAGTGCGTACTCAAATACCCACCCGATGGCCGTCTCGTCGCGGGCGAGCTCCACCTGGACCTCGCGCGGGAGCTTTGGAAGGATGTTGTTAAGATATTCCAACGCGCGGGACCTTGCCCAGTAGATGTCGGTCCCGTCTTCGAAAATGACGTATACGAAAGAATAGCCGAAATCGGAGAATCCCCGAATGTCTTTGACTCTTGGGACCCCGAGCATGGCAGTGATCAGAGGATAGGTAACCTGGTCCTCCATGATGTCAGGGCTTCGGTCCCACTTCGAATAGATAATTACCTGCGTGTCAGAGAGGTCGGGGATGGCGTCCAACGTGATGTGCCGCATCGAGTAGATGCCTGCCGCAACCGCCGCTCCAGCGAACAGGAAAACGATGAATCTGTTGTTTGCGCAAAAATCGATGATTCTGTTAATCATGCGTCATCTACACTCTATTGCGCATGGCCCGAATGACCGGCGCCTGATTCCGTATGGCCCGAAGGGGCCGGGAGAGTCTCTGCGGGCTTCAGCACTATGTTTCCGCCGGACGTCTCCGCCGGTCCGCCCTTGTGCCCGCTGTCATCCCCATGACCGGTGACCGGGGTTGCAGCCTCGCCCTTCGCCGGGCTTTCGCCTCCGCCATGCCCCGCGTGTCCGGCGTGTGCTTCTCCCATGCCGCCTGCGGCGGATTTTAGCTGGCTCTCCGAATCGATCAGAAAGTTTGCCGACGTCACCACCTGCTCTCCTGCCTTGAGGCCGTCGAGCACTATCACCCGGTCGTCCACGCGTGGACCGGTGGTTATTTTACGCGGCTCGAAATAGCCGCCCTCCTTCGCTACGAAAACCATCTGGGTCGCACCCGAGTCCAGCACCGCTTCCTGCGGAATCGAAAGCTTTGTGCCATAATCGAGTTTCAGCTCTACACTCGCGTACATATCCGGCACGATCTTGTGACCGGGATTGGCGAGTTCGATCCTGAGTTTCAGCGTCCTGGTCTTTGGGTCTATTTCGGGAGAGCTGTAGGTGACCTTGCCCCTGAAAGTCTCTCCAGGAAAAGATGGAAAGGTGACCGAGGCCTCCTGTTCCGGCCCGACCAACGGGATTTCATACTCGTAGACTTCGGCCTGGACCCACATGGTGGAATGGTTGGCGATGGTAAAAAGGTTCGCTTCAGGGGTGACCTGCTGGCCGGGAAATACGTCGCGGGACATCACAAAGCCGTCCAGGGCCGAATAGAGCGTGAGCGACTTGAGCGGAGCACCCTGCCGTTCGATCTGATTGATTTGTGAGTCGCTTATGTCCCAATACTTCAACCGCTCGCGGGTAGCCCTGTAAAGTGATTCCGAACTGGCCCCGATGTCTCCGAATTCACTGTTTTTGAGAATGTCCTTTGATTTTTTCGCGATCAGCAGCTCCTGCTGTGTGGCTACCAACTCGGGACTGTAGATGCTGAGCAGAGGCTGGCCTTTCTTGACCAGCTTTCCGACGAAATCCACGTAAACCTTATCCACCCAGCCGGGAAACTTTGTATGTACATGGTAGACTTTGGTTTCGTCGTGCGTGGCCACACCCACGGCGTGAATGGTTTTGGAAATCTCCATTTCGGCGGCTTCGCCGGTTCTTACTCCTATCATCTGCTGCTTTTCCGGACTTATTTTGACCGTCCCGGCAGGCAGATCGCCCGCGCCCGGCTGCTCTTCCTCATAGATCGGGACCAGGTCCATTCCGCAGGGGGCTTTGCCGGGTTTGGCGGACTTATTGGAAGGGTTCATCGGATCGACATAGTAAAGGATTTTGGGCTGCTTTCTTTCCGGGGCCGAGACCTGCTCCGCAGTCCCGGAGGATGCGCTCTTCATTCCGCCTGCACCCCGGCCGGCGTACCAGCGCATATAGCCCATGGCGCCAAGTGCCCCAAGCGCAAAAAACAGCAGGGGGACAAAAAAACGCCACCTTTTCCTGCGAACGGTGGGTCTTGGTTCATCTGAACCAAAAATATTGCCGGTAGTCATCTGGCTGAATTCCTCTTCGCTCAAAGATGCAAGAACGGAAACTTTATTGGCAAATAACAGGCCAATTGGAACAAATCCCTGTGTTTTTTTCAATCAAATCCCGGGCGTGTTGCAGGCCAAGGTTTTGAAATGGTTCCCCCGCTTCGCCCGAAGGTGATCCGGAGTAGAAGGCCATGCCGCATATTATATGAACTGAAAGTCTTTTTTCCACCCATTGAAAATTTCTTTCAATCCGACAGCCGGACAAGAATCCCATCCAGCATGGCAAAACCTATTTTAATACATTATTTCAAGCCCTTACAGTTTTGGGTTGTGAGTTGTGCTACCTGGCACAGGTATTGCCTGGCTAAACAGTAGGAAACGGTGGCCGGTTTGAATCAGAAGAAGGAATCCATAACGAAAAGGAGAAAACGATGAAACGGATACTCTACTCATTGCTGGCAACGACAGTGGCTTTGATCATTTTGCTGCCGTCGGGCATCTTTGCTGCTCAAAGTCCCGGGTCACTTTGCCCGGAGCATGTCAACAAGACCTGTTTTTTGAGGGACGGGGATTTCTACTGCAGTTGGCCTGAGGATGTCCAGCAGAACAGGCTTACCCGTGCGGGCAGAGCCGGACAACTGGAATGGGTGCGGGTCAATACTGCTCGATTGCAGGCTCACAAATGTGCTCCTTTGGAACATACAAAAGGAGAATAGCCTCGGTGTGGTCGAGCTGAATCGGAGCGCCTGAGCAACCCCGGGCGGTTATGTTGCTTGAGGCGCTCCGATTACCCCCAACCCGGCAAACCAATGAGTTCCAAACTGCATTTTTTTCAAAGGAGTCCACTTTTGCAGTGGCGATTTTCCTAACCGCTTTGTATGTTCAGACAAGGCGATTGCATTTCAGTCGCCGCGGACTTACAAAAGGTGGGCCCAAAGTCTGAGGAAGCCCAGGGTGGAAACTATATTGCCGGGAAGACTGATTCTCCGCCTCTCGATCTGCTTTGCCATGGTCATGGGACCTCTCTGGATGGGAGTTGCCGCGTCATCAGCCGGCGCCTCCGATCCGAGGGTGATGCTCATGCTGCTCGATGAAATGGATTCGAGCTACTCCAGGGTGAATGATTATACCGGAGTCTTTCATAGGCAGGAACGGATAGGCGGAAAGCTCGATGATGAGCAGACTGCGCTCTTTAAGTTCCAAAAGCCCTTCAAAGTCTATCTGAAATTTACTGACTGCCCCCTCAAGGAAACCGAGAGCCTGTATGTGGAAGGAAGTTACGAGAATAAATTTCTCGTCCGGCAGGGAGGGATTATGGGATTTATGACTCTTTCCCTCAATCCCAAAGGTTCGCTGGCAATGTCTCGGAATCGGCATCCCATCACGGAATTCGGGTTTGGTTTTTTACTCGGTGAATTCAGGTGTAATATCGAACCAGCCATCCGGGCGGGAGATCTCGAAATAGTGCGGCAGGCGGATGAGACCTTCAACGGGAGACCGGCGACCGTGGTCGAGGGCAGATTCTTGTCTCATGGCGGCCGGAAATATTATTGCGCCCGATTTATCATTCGTATAGATAAAGGACTACTGCTCCCGGTTGGCAATGTCTTCTATGACGAAAGGGAGGAGATGTTCGAAAAATATGATTTCACAGATGTAAGGCTCAACGTGGGTCTAACGTCGATGGACTTTTCCAGGCACAACAAAGCCTACGGGTTCTGATAAATCGATCAGAGGGAAACAAATGCCGCCACAAAATCTTATCCGGCTATTTCTCCTTTGGTTCATTTGCATGCTGACTCCCATACATGTTTTTCCTCAGGTCACTGGAGAACAAGGTACGCTGGAAACAAAAGAAATTACCTTGGAAGAACTGGTCAAAGCCGCTGTCGAAAACAATCCTGAAATCAAGTCGTCAGCGCAGGCCGCAGCAGCGACCAGGGCCAGGATTCCTGCCGCCGGGGCTCTTCCCGATCCTACCGTTAAATTCGAAACTATGGGGAACCTGATTCCTCCGACACTCATGAAGGGGGACCCGTCTTCGGCGCGCACCTACGGCGTCGAGCAGGAAATTCCTTTCCCCGGCAAACTCGGGCTGAAAGAAAGTATTGCTTCGGTCGAAGCCGAATCCCAGCAGTGGAACCATGAGCTTGTGCATCGCAAGGTTATGTCGGAGCTAAAGCAGGCCTTTTTCGAACTCTATCTGATACACAAGTCAATTGACACTCTGTTGAAGAACAGGGAACTGCTTCAGAATTTCGAAAATATCGCTGAAGCCCGATACAAGGTCGGCCAAACGTCTCAACAGGACATCCTCAAGGCCCAGGTGGAAGAATCCAAGGTCCTCGACAAGCTGCTTGTCCAGGGGCAAAAAAAGCGGATCGCCGAAGCCAAGATAAATAATTTGCTCTACAGACCCGCCGAGACCCCTGTTGGGAAACCCGCCGAATTCAAAAAAGCCGAACTTGCCTATTCGCTCGAAGAACTCACCCAGCTTGCCCGGAGCAACTCCCCGGCCTTGAAGGTCCAGGAGAGCGAAACAGAACGCAGGCAGCAGGGGGTGGAACTGGCCGGCAAAGAATTTTATCCGGATTTCGCCCTCGGATTTACCTATTATGAAAGAGATCAAAACCCGGGAATGTACGGCCTGATGATGAGCGCAAAAGTGCCGCTTTATTTCTGGAGAAAGCAGCAGCCCGAACTCGAAGCTGCCCGGCTAAATCTGTCCAGCGCCAGGAGTATGCGCGACAACACCTCATCAACTGTCCGGTACCAGGTAAAAGAAGCCTACACCACGGCAACCACTTCCGAAAAGCTCGCCAACCTATACTCTTCGGCAATAGTTCCCCAGTCCAACCTCGCTCTCAACTCCGCCATAGCCAATTACCAGGTCGGGAAGATCGATTTTCTCCAGCTAATTGACGCCTCGATGTCCCTTCTCGAATACCAGCTCAAGTATTACGAATCGATGGTCGAGTTTCATAAGGCGCTTGCCCAGTTGGAGCCCCTGGTGGGGGTCGATCTTATTAAATGACGGATATCGGGTGGCGGATATCAGAGGTTGCAGATTCCTCGCGAGTTGCCGTGCAAACATTACAGACGCGGAGACTCGATCCAGTACAAGGTTCAGCAGCCCGCAGGGAATGGCCCTGCGAAATACGGCATTTCCGCTCAGTGGAATAAGGTGTCAACCTTATTTCTCATCGAATCACTTCTGATAGAATGCATTCATCCCCGAAATTGATCTCCGTGCGATTTTTCACCGGCCTTTTTGCCCGGAGGAGGATATGGCGATGATTGCACCCTGGACGGTCCGCCCCGGAAAGGGATCCGGAAAGATAGAAAAGCCTGTGTCTTCCATAGCGCCTCATCCGCAGTCTGAATTGAAGACCTCGCAAAGCAGGGCCTTTGACCGTGATTCCGAGCGGCTTTGCCGGGAGCGCCGAAAAACCGTTGCCTCGTACCGGGAGCTTCTGGAAAAATGGCGTGCACCGGTCGGCCCTGAATCGGTCCTTCCTTTCCCCAAGCGCCGGATCGCGGCGGCAATTTACCGGGAACTCATGGATCATCCCACCGACGACCGGCGAACCGATCTCGAAATCGCCTTCGTTCAACTCGAGTCTTTTATCCCGGACGTGGAATATAGGATTCTTTGCGAGTTCAAAAACGCCGGCACACTTGCATACGAGTTGGCTGCCACGGGCGGGCCGTATAATATTGTTGCCGCAGTACGGCTTCTCAAGAAAGCGAAAGGCGACAGCGCCGTAAGGATACAGCAGAGGATTTCGCGGAAAATGCGGTGCAGACGCGAGCAAATCAGAAAGTTATATCCGGGAAATCGGTAGGCGTTCTCATGGCCGTCCGGGGGTTGAAAAGAAAATAATATCCCATTTAGCTTGAGATGCTAAAATGTCACTGTCCGCCCGGGGGACAGGTCAACGCCGGGCAAAGACCCGAGCCGCCTCGTGGAGCGTCGAGATTCGGAAGGGCAGGCCTTTTCGGCTTTGCCCTTCCTTTGTTCTCGTAAGAAAACCTATCCCTCTTTCTTCTTGAGAAGCGCCTGGGTGTCGATTGTAAAGTATATGGCGATGGCGCCTACTGCCAGGGTTGCTATGCAGAACACAAAACTCCACCTGTAAGCCTGGACGGGGAATTTATCGCCGACCTTGCCGTACGCGTCCAACACGAGACCCATGAGGGTCTGGAAAAGGGCGCCGCCCGCGAAGTACCAGATGTTGAGCATCCCGTTGGCGGTTGCGATAAAGCTGTGGGGTTGTCCTTCCGCGATGTGCGCATAATTGGGCACGTACGAACCGCACCAGAATCCCATTATGAAAAGCAGGGGATAGAACATCCAGACGGGAATGGAAGCAGGCCAGATAACCAGCGGGAGCCAGGTAACGATGTAAACGATCATTCCATACAGGGACGCCTTGCGGCGGGATTTCAGAATCCGGTCGGAAGCCCAGCCGATGCTGAAACAGCCCACGCCCATGCCTATGGCCCAGAACATCAAAATGTTTGCAGCCTGCTGCTTGGGCAGACCATAAGTATGCTGGAGATAAGGAATGCACCACAGGCCCTGAAAGCCCATAACCGTTCCGTAGATTACGAACGCGTAAATGGCAAGCAGCCAGTAGTTGCGCATTCCGAACAGCTTTTTCACATTCTCTTTGAAGGAAACCTGCGCCACGGTTTTCTGGCCGTAGTAGTCGATGCCGTCAATTTCGGATACGGTGGGGAAGCCCTTATCCTGGGGCTTGTTCCTGAGCACGATGAAGTTCAGGCCGGCCAGTATCAACATGAAGCCGCCCAGCCAGTAGAATGCCGCGCGCCAGCCGACGAGTCCGACGAGATAAGCCAGAGGCGCTGAGGCGAGTAGCGCGCCGGCATTGCCGAATGTGAGCATCGTGCCCGTCAGGGTGGAAAACTCGGCGGGTCTGAACCAGTTTGCCAGGATTCTCATGCAGGGAATCCAGACTACGGCAACGCCGACCCCCATAAGGAAACGACCGAAAATGATAATGCCGAAACTGTGAGCAAGACCGAACAGGGCCGTGCCAATGGCCGCAACGATGAAGAAGGTGCCCACGGAAAACCTTGGCCCGAGACGGTCGGATAAAATGCCGGAAGGTATCTGCATCGCCCCGTAAGGATAAAAGTACATGGATGCCAGAATTCCCAGGCCAGCCGCAGTGAGGTTGAATTCCTTCATCAGTTCCGGCGCCACGACGGCCGGCGCTACGCGGTCAAAATAAACGAAGATATAAGTCAGAAGGAGCATCCCGTAGCACAACCATCTGTAGCGCAGCATCCTCCTCGCCAGATCGGAGAAGTGGGGTTTGGAAACGGCAATTCCAGCGCTCATATCGCTCATCGATGTCGCCCTCCATTCAAGGTGTGCATTGCAAAACTATCCCGGGCATAATCTTCCCCTCCCGGTTAACGCAGCAAGCCGCCGGAAATAATCATCCTCATAACTTCCGAGGTCCCCTCGTAGATCTCCGTAATCTTGGCATCCCTGTAGAGACGCTCGACTTTAGTCCCTTTGATGTACCCGATACCTCCATGGATCTGTATAGCGCGGTCTGTTTGACGGGAAGCCGTTTCGGAGGCGAACAGCTTGGCCATGGCAGCCTGACTGCTGTAAGGCACTCCCTGGTCGTAACACCAGGCCGCATGATAGGTCAAAAACCTCGATGCCTGCACCTCGGTCGCCATGTTGGCAATCATCCACTGGATCGCTTGGAACGTCCCGATCGGTTTTCCGAACTGGACCCTTTCCTTGGAGTATTTTATCGATTCGTCAAGCGCTGACTGTGCAATACCCAGGGCCTGTGCGGCAATGCCTATCCGACCGCCGTCAAGTGTCATCATGGCGATCTTGAACCCCTGCCCCTCACCACCCAGCAGGTTTTCTTTCGGAATCCGGCAGTCCTTGAGGAACACCTCGGCGGTAAGCGAGCCTCTTATTCCCATCTTGTTCAGGTGTTTTCCGATCTGTAGGCCGGGAGTGCCGGCCGGCACGATAAACGCGCTTATCCCCTTGGTTCCCTTGGATTTATCCGTCATGGCAAAAACAATGATCACTCCGGCGACGGGAGCATTTGAGATGAATATCTTGCTTCCGTTCAGCACCCACTCATTGCCGTCGAGAACCGCCGCCGTTGTCGCGGCGCCCGCATCGGTTCCGGCTCCCGGCTCAGTCAGGGCAAAGGAGCCAAGCATCTCACCTTTGCACAGCGGGATAAGATATTTTTGCTTTTGCTCTTCGGTACCAAACTTAAAAAGCGGAAATTCCGCCAGGGAGGTGTGACACTCCACGGTAAAACCGGTCGTTGCGCATGCGCGGGAAAGCTCTTCGAGCACGATGATATAGCTCAGATAATCGGACCCCGCTCCGCCGTATTCCACGGGATAGGGGATCCCCAGCCAGTCCTGTGCTGCGAGTCTTTTAACCGTTTCGGCCGGGAACCTCGGTTCCTGGTCGACTTCGTCGGCAATCGGACAAACATATTTTTCACAGAATTCCTTTACACTTTGCCGTATTAATTGATGCTCTTCAGTCAGATTGAAATCCATCTCTGAGGCTCCTTTCCGTGCAAAAGTACGTGATTGCAACCCTGTGCGCCAATACCTGCTTTAGGCACACACGGGGCGGGAGAATCTCGCGAAGAAATCCTCCCGCACCGGCCGCGTGGTTTGGGAGGTTACTTTTTCTTCTTTTCCGGCTCGGGAATTTGTTCTTCTATACCTGCGATTTTGCGGGCATAATCTGCGAACCGATCGACCGGCGTCAAAGCTCGTACAACCAGCTTGGCTCCGTCAGGGGAGCCGCCGCCGTGCATGCAGCCGGGGACGCCGGCGCCAAGGGTCAGCCATTCGGTGAGCCTGGCAGCCCGCGCACGTGCTTCTGCGCTGTATTTATCGCTTGCCTTTACGGCTTTCTCGATTGTGGGGCCGTAAACCGGGTTTTTGAAATCCTCATAGGACGGGAAACAACCCGTCTCCACAATGCCGCCGCCGATGTCCTGGCAAATCCGCTTGGTCTCATAGGGAAGGGTTGCAACATGAACCTTGTTGGCATGAGCTGCAAGGGAGTCGGAAACCCACGTTCCGCCGGGGCCTTTCTTGCCAAGCGCCATTGCGCCGATTCCCATGGCATAGGTGGTCTCATTGTTTACCGCCATCTCCACCATCTTGTTGGCAAAGGTGCCCGCAGCCAGGCCGTTTACTCGAGCCATCAGGGCTCCGGCCCCGATCATCACGTCTCCCTGGCCGGCCACGCATGCGCCGATGCAGGCCCGGTAATTTGAGGTGAAGTACTCGATTATCTTGCCGGTGTACTTGAATTCCTTGCACATGAAGACTCTTTCGTTCGGCACGAAACAGTCCTGGAACAACAGATACGCCTGGGTAATGCCGGTATCGGGAATATCCCAGCCGTCTTCCAGTTCCCGTGAATCGCTCGGACGCCGAGTTTCAACAACGGTGAGGCCCGCGATGTCCCTGGGAACTACACACACAACCGCATAGTCCTGGTCTTCCTCGCGGTATCCGCCGCCGGGCAGAATGAAGATCTCGTTAGAGGCCGCAACACCGCAGATCATTGTCTTAAAGCCGCTGATAACTACTCCGTCGGGGCGCACTTCCTTGATATGCACATTGCTGTCGGGATTGGATTGCTGTGAAGGCCTCATGCTGCGGTCGCCCTTGGCGTCGGTCAGGGCGCCGGCCACGACGAGGCCTTTTTTCTGAGCTTCAACGATCCATTTCTTCAGGCGTTCCTGGTAGTTCGTACCGCATTCCTTGTCAACCATGGCGCTCACGTTCCACATGACATTTTGAGCGTTCCAGCCAACACACACTCCGCCGTTGCAACTGCCGTTGAAGCGGTACATCCATCTTTTGAGTTTCGAGTTCGCCATGATGTCGTCCAATGTCTCCATCATGCCGTTCCAGCGGTGGATCTTTTCGCCGGGATGGAATGTGGAATCCATGGTGAAATCCTCGGCATATTGGGGATCGTTCGACGCATCGAACGCCCGGGCGTGGCTCTCGACTGTTCTTTTGGTCGCCGGATCGGTAGTCACGTCCTGAATGAGTTTGCCGAATTTGTAGACATTCGGCCGCATCGCTTTCAGGGACTCCAGATACTCTTTCCTCGTCTTCACTGCCATTGTCCGTTCTCCTTGCTGAATGTCATACACCTGTTACACGTGCTGCAGGGTTACTTCAAAGCTGCAGCCCGAAGCTGGGCGGCATTGCCGTTCTTCGCCAATACCTCAGGCTTTATGCCCATCGGGGTTGTTTCACTGAAAATGCGCGGGTCCATCTGTTTGAGATCGGCGGATATGTGAGGCTTGAACTCCATCTGATTCAGAATATCTTTTTCGAGATCGACCCCG
>JBEKXG010000009.1:0-20955 GCA_049512295.1 Syntrophobacteraceae bacterium | reverse complement strand
GCTTTCCTCGTAAGACAAACTTACCAACGTGAAAAAAAACACCGGGTGAAGCGCCCTTGCGGGTGTCCCGCTACGCATATGAGCGCGTAGCGCGGAAGGTGCCCCGCTCGATTCATCTATCACCCGCCTCGGGATCGCAGCGGGGCGCCTTGACGATGTTGTCGGGCAGCCCTACCGTCGCAAAGCCTGGAAAGCCGGAGGCCAGGTCCACCTCGACTTCCACAAGGCGTCCCCGGACGCCTTCCGCGCTACGCGAGGTACACCGCTACGGGGTGTCCGCCAGGTGTTTCACGCAGCAATTAGTAGTGTTGTTAACAGGCTCTGTGACGAGGATAGCGTCAATGCCGAGAAGGCTGCATGTATAGGTTTTGGCGATCAAGGCCGATCTTTCATAATAGTTGGTTTGGGATTGCGCTGGATATTATTTGCATAAATCCGGATGGAAGGCAATGATATGTGAAAATCTTATCCGGGAGCTTAGCCCAATTGATCCACCGGGGGAGTATCATTTTTGGCGATTGTCGATGGTGTGGTATAATCGAAACGTTGTCTATCGATTAGGAGGGCTGTCATGGGACCTTCCCCGATGCCCCGCTGATGAATTATTCGGCCGTGGGTTTATCATCTCAGGGAGTTGCAAAAGATCGTGATCTCAGAGAGTGTTTTGGAGAAAATCGAAAAGTTTGCCAAGTGTAATGACGTGATCGTTGCTGCTTATGTGTTCGGATCGAGTGCTGCGGGCAAGGAACAGCGCAAGAGCGACATCGACGTCGCCATCATGATTCGTGGATCGATGGGCAGCTTTGAAAGAGTACAAATCGAAACAGAACTCTCCAACCTGCTCGGAAAAGACATAGATCTCGTGGTATTCAGCCGGGCCTCACCGCTTCTTCAACACCAGATACTCAAATACGGCCGTATCGTCTACGAAGCCGACGCCAGGGAAAGAGTCAGGCAAGAAGTGACATCACGACGGGATTACCTGGACTTCCTGGTCCTTTATCGCATATTAGGCAAGGACAGATCCCATGGTGGATAAAGAGCTTCTATCAAGGAAGCTTTCACAGCTTCGAGTGTATGTTGATGAATTGAGGCGGGCAGAGGACATAAATTGGGAAAAATATCGCTCCGATCTTAGAACCGGAGCCTTTGTAGAAAGGTATATCCACCTCGCCATAGAAGAAGTGATAGATATTGCCAACCACTTCGTGTCCTTTTATCAGTGGCGTGAGCCGACGAGCTTTCGGGATCTTTTCTCGATCCTCGGGGAACATGACATCGTTCCGGAAGATCACTTGCTCACGTTTCAAAGAATGGCCTCCTTCCGGAACATGCTCTTGCATCGGTATGAGAGCATAGACAATGAATTGGTTTTCGGCATCTTCAATACGCATCTTGGCGACTTCGATCTCTTCATTCGATTAGTGGCCGACTGGTCCAGCGATCATTCTTGAGTCAATTGAATCGATCCGGAATTCGGCTTCATATCCTTTCCCCGGCACGTGCACCGGCGCAGAAATCAGGTTGCGACGCGTAGAGAAACCGGATGCCCATCAGCAAATCCTTTTGCAGAGGCTCAAATTGACGTTGCCGCGAAGATTTGAAAAACACAATTTGTAGTGACAACTTTTGACCTCAGATTTAGAAATATCAACAACTTAAACGTTCTAACCGCGGAAGTCGGGCTAAGTCATAATGAGGTTAGGAACTCCGCAACGGTCCGGACTACCATGGAAGGAGTCACATCCGGCCTGTTCATGAGCGGGCCGAAGTGACGCAAGTCTCCGGTGAGGAAATGGGTAGCGCGGCAAGTCACCGCGGCCTGGAAGATGACGGCGTCTTTAGTTGGAAGCCCATCGGGAAAAGGGGCGGAAAGATCCGCGGTAATCCGAGTGATCCGGCCTGTCAGTCCCCCGAGAAAAGGGATGGAGTCGGGGTATTTGGCGGCGAGATTACGCTCGGCTTCCATGAAGGCGGCGGTGCTTGTAAACAGCGAGAAATGGCCGACCGTGCCAAGTTCGATGACGAACGCAGCCTTCCCCCGTGGGTTGCGGGCGGCGGTGAAAATCACATTGGCGTCGAGGAATACGCGCATCACCTCTGCACCGCTAAACGTTGCAGCACGCTTTGCCGTTCTGTGTCCTCCAAACGGTCCGATTCATCCCACTCCGATACCCGGGCGCCGGTATACATCTCGACCTCCAGTACCATGGCGGGCTTTAGAACCAGCTCGTTGTCCCGTTCTTCCAGGATAATGGCGCCGCCGTCCTTGATACCGAAGCGCTTACGCAAGTTCGCAGGCAGGGTCAACTGCCCTCGGGGCGATACTATAAGAGTTTGCCTCATAGCGGATCTCTCCTCTTTTTTGACGTTTTTCAGTATAGCGGAAATTCTGAAATTCGTCAATACCGCTTTCGACACGCCGAGTTTACACGCCGAGTTTTTCACGCGAAGACGCGAAGCAGAAACTCGGACAGGTCTTCCGGCTATACGCCTCGCGGAGCGTCGAGAATGACCGGATTAATAACAGAATTAGCAGGATTGGAACACCAGCGGAAATAAAAGGAAGTCGAAAAATTCACTTGACATTTGAGCATTTGTTTATAATATGAGCAAAAGCTCAATTTCTTTCAAACAGAGTTCTCTCAATGTCAAAAGAATCCGGCCGCCACGAGATGACAGAACTGCTTACCCGAGTCGCCTGCCTTTACTATCTCGAGGCGAAAACCCAGAACGAGGTGGCCAGGGAACTCAACATATCCCGCCAAAAAGTCCAGCGCTTGCTTCAGCGCGCCAGCCAGGAAGGCATCGTGGAAATCACTATCCACACCTTACCTTTGGTTCCTATCGAGATTGAGAAGAAACTCAAGGCTCGCTTCTCACTCCATGAGGCAGTTGTGACTACGGGCAATTCAGACAGAGCCACCAGGCGCCAATCGGTGGCCCGAGCCGCTGCCTCATATCTTGAACGGCAAGTTTCAAACGGCATGGTGATAGCGGTCGGCATGGGCCGTAACCTCGATGCGTTGGCCGCGGCCTTCGCCCCATCTCAATCGATCGGTTGTACCTTCATCAGTGCAATGGGGGGATCACCGCTGGTTGGAGAGTCCATTAATCCCAACGACATTTGCAAGCGGCTCGCGACCTCCGCAGGTGGCCGCGCGGCTTCACTGTTCGCTCCGGCCTACGTGGAAAGCCAAAGAGTGCGCGACATTTTGCTGAACCAGGAGGCCGTGGCGCAAACCCTTGCCTGGGCTCGGCAAGCCCATATGGCCGTTGTCGGCATCGGTACGCCGGAAGACACCTGCACTCTGGTTCGCATGGGGTGTTTGTCACTGGCCGAAGCGCAGCGTCTGCGCCAAGCTAACGCCGTAGGAGACATGCTTGGGTACTATTTCGATAGGCAAGGAAGAGAAGTTCCGTCGGATCTTCATGGTCGACTGATAGGTCTGACGCTTCAGGAACTGAAATGTATTCCCAAGGTCGTGGCGATCGCCAGTGAAAAAGGTAAGGCGCCGGCGATCTTGGGAGCGCTAAGGACCGGTGCAGTGCATGTTTTGGTCACCTACGCGGAGAATGCCATGGAGGTGTTGAAGCTCTCTGAATTGCAGACTGCGTAGGCTGGCCAGGGGATGAGACATGGAATTGGCGGTAGCTTTTTTGCCGGCTCTGGCAAATGACTGGGAGGATAGAATCTGCATCGTGATCGATGTTATTGCAGCCAGTTCCAGCATCGTGACCATCCTGGAGAATGGCGCTGCTGCGGTATATCCGGTGCATGCTGTTGACAGGGCGAGGCGGTTTGCGGCCGAACATGGGTTTCTTCTGTGCGGGGAACGCGAAGGCCTGCCACTGCCAGGTTTTGACTGCGGCAATTCGGTAGCGGAATTTATCGATATGGACTTCAGCGGCAAAGGGGTGGTTTTAACGACCAGCAATGGCACCATTGCACTGGAGCAGGTCGCTCGGGCCAAAGGGGTATTGGTCGGATGTGCACGCAACAGAACTGCGTGTGCTGAGATCGCCCTGAACATTGCCGTCCGGAAAGATGCGAATTTAGGGATTGTCTGTGCAGGCTACAAGCACGATTTCGCCCTCGATGACGCGGTTTGCGCAGGCCTTTTGGTTGATACTATGGCGTACATGGCCGGAGGACAGCTGGAGTTATCGGATTCGGCTTTAGCGGCACAAACGCTTTATCAAGGCTCACGAGATCTGATAAGGGAATTTGAGCGTTCGGCAAGCGGCCGGAGGCTCAAGGAAATTGGCCGTGCCAGTGATCTTCCACTCTGCGCCAGTATCGATGCCAGCAAAACGGTCCCTCAGATGACGTGCGGCGAAAATTTGGTTATTCGTCCTTTTGCATGAACAAGCGGCTGTGAGTAATCAAGCGGAAAACACGGTTATAGATTAAGGAGGTAGGACCTACATGTACGATCCAACGGCTTTCGCAATTCCTGAAGGTATCGATGGAAATAAATATATTCTGGCCACATATATCTACCAGACCGGGGTAAAGGTAAATATTCACAAACTGGCGCTGGCCCTTTCCGAGGAACAATCCTGCGGCACTTGGCTGACGCTGGAGGCCGAAAGTGCCGACGTGCGAGAGCGCCATGTGGGCCGGATTATTTCCATCTGGGAAATACCGGACTACGAGTGCGCGATACCCGCCGATTTAAGGCAACGATCCTGGGTGATTCAAATCGCCTATCCGGTCCACAATATCGGCCCACAGATTCCCCTTATGCTGACCACGGTGCACGGCAATATCTCGGCCGCCGGGAATCTAAAGCTTATGGATCTGCACTTTCCTCAGAGTTATTGCAAGTATTTTAAAGGACCGAAATTCGGCATCGATGGTATTCGCGATTTGCTAGGGGTCCATGACCGGCCGCTGCTGCACGCGATGATTAAGCCTTCCATAGGTCTGACTCCCGAACAAAGTGCCGAGGCGTTTTATCAGGCCGCAGTGGGAGGGGTGGATGCCATAAAGGACGACGAACTGGTGGTATCCCACCCCTGGAGTCATTTTAAGGACCGGATCAAACACCACTTGGCTGCCGCGCACAGGGCTTTTGAGGAAACGGGGGAAAAGACCCTTTATTTTGTCAACATAACGGATCGGGCGGACCGGCTTCTTGACAACGCCAAATTCGCGATCGAAGCAGGGGCGAATGCTCTGATGGTCAATTACCTGGTGGTGGGTATCTCGGCATTGAGCATACTTGCCGATAATCCCGAAATTTGCGTGCCCGTTCTGGCGCACCTGGATTTTGCCGGAGCTATGTACGCAGCGCCATGGTCTGGTGTCAGCTCACATCTTGTGCTGGGTAAACTTCCACGCCTGGCCGGCGCTGACATAGTTGTCTACCCCAGTCCTTACGGAAAGTTTCCCTTACTGGAGTCCAAACATCTGCGGATCGCCCAAGCGCTCACCGACCGCTTTCACAACATCAAACCAAGCTGGCCGATGCCCGGAGGCGGCGTCCATCCGGGCATGATGGAACTATTGTACGCGGATATGAAGAAAGACTTTATGGTTGGCGCAGGCGGGGCAGTGCATGGCCATCCTATGGGACCGGCAGCAGGCGCCAGGGCGCTGCGCCAGGCCATAGATGCTGTTGTTCGGAACATTCCTTTGGAGGAAGCGGCCATGGCGCACAAGGAACTTGCCTGTAGCCTGGCAAGCTGGGGCGTCTCCAAAGCCGGGGTTAAAGGGAGCTACGACCTGATGGATTCATGAGAAATGCCGGGCTGATAGATGCTCATCCGTTGACGCCTGATACCATCGTTGAGGATGGAAGTAATCAAGGGTACATCTCACAAAGGAGGTTAAAAATGTCGGACAAACCGAAGATCATTGTGGCTGGAGTCCTTGATACCAAGGGGAATGAGATTCGCTTTATCGCCGACAGGGTGAAGGCTGCCGGCGGTGAGCCGCTGATCTTGGAATTGAGCGTGGGAAAAGAAGTTGGCTGGGCTGATATAGGACTGAGCGAAGTGTTGGCCTGTGCAGGGCACAAATCCGAAGAGATCTTTGCCATGGAGAGGGGCAAAGCTTCGGACATCATTGTGGAAGGTGCAATTAAACGTGTATCCCAACTTCTGGCGGCTCGACAGGTCGACGGTATAATCGCGATGGCTGGATCCATGGGCACCAGCATGGCGACCCGAATAATGCAGACCCTCCCCATCGGATTTCCGAAAATTATGCTATCCACCATGGCCTCCGGAGATGTGCGGCCATACGTCGGCACTAAGGATATCGGTATGTTGTATCCTAATCGCCGAGGTGGGTCTGAACAGCGTCACCCGTAAGGTTCTCAATAACGCAGCCGGCGCTGTCGTGGGAATGGCCAAGGTTCCCGAAGTTGAGAAGGTGGAAGAAAAGCCGCTGATCGGCTGCATGATGTTCGGAGTCACCACCCCTGCCGTGCTGCGTTCATCGAAATATTTCGAAGGCAAAGGTTACGACGTGATGATCAACCATGCCGTGGGCAGCGGAGGCCGGTCCATGGAGGAATTGATAGAAGACGGCTATATAGTCGGTATTCTGGACATCACCACCCACGAGATCGTCGATGAGATGCTCGGCGGCGTGCTCAGCGCCGGCCCCGACCGGCTGACGGCGGCAGGCCGCAAAGGCATTCCCCAGGTGGTTGCTCCAGGCGGATTGGATCTTATCAACTTCGGTCCCGCCGATACGGTGCCGGCCCATTTCAAGGCAGAGCTCGACAAACCTGGGAGGACCATCCACGTGCACAATCCCACCGTGACCATTGTCGGGGTCTCGGTAGATGAAGCATACCAGGTCGGCAGGGAGATCGCCGCCAAACTCAATAGGGCCACCGGGCCGACAGCACTCTGTATCCCGATGAAAGGCTGGGGCGCATACGATACAAGCGGCCGCAATCCGGACCTGGGGTGGGCCGAAGATTGTCCGGCGCCCTGTTGGACGCCCGATCCGGACCGGCCCGAGTGGTCGCTTAGGTCCAAAAACTTCGTCAAAGCTATCCGCGACCACATCGATCGCGATAAGGCTAATCTGGATGTGCTGATTGTCGATCGTCACATGAACGAACCAGAGTTTGCTGACCTGATGGCTGAATTGCTCGACGAGATGCTCTCTGGTCGCTGGCGCAAAGGCAGCCATCACGAACTGAGTGGAGTTTCGGTGCTTTGAACCCGGGATGGGAACCTTCAGCAAGGGAGGAAACAAAATGGCCAAACGGTACACACGCGAAGAAGTGAACGCCAGATTGAAAAGAACCCTCAAAGACGGCAAACCTATCATTATCGCCGGTGCCGGGGATGGCTTCTCGGCGAAGCTCGAAGAAAGGGGCGGCGTTGACATCATCGGGATTTACAACTCCGGACGCTTCCGACACTTCGGGGCCGGTTCGCTCTCCGGCCTGATGCCTTTGGGACGGAACCAGGATATGGTGATGGATTACGCTCCGGAAGTGCTTTCGATGGTCAAGGATACGCCGGTGATCGCCGGTTTCTGCGCCCAGGATACAAGAACACTCTGGGAATACTGGTTCAATACCCTGGGTCAGATGGGTGTTTCCGGATTTATGAGCTTTCCCACAGTGGGGCTTATCGATGCAGATTCGCACTACAGGCGCAATCTGGAAGAGTCCGGCCTTGGGTTCGATAAAGAGGCCCAGGTCCTCAAGATTGCACACGACATGGGCTTTTTTACCATCGGCTACTGCTTTACGCCGGAAGAGGCAAAAAAAGTTGCACTGGCCGGAGTGGATATCCTTGCCTGCCACGTCGGATTGACAGCTGGCGGCCTTATTGGGGCCGGGTCAGTGAAGACGACCGAGGAAACCATCCGGGTCACCACAGAGCTGATCAATGCCGCCAAGCAAGTCCGCCCCGAATGTGACTTTCTGCCAATCACGCATGGTGGCATCATGGAAGATCCCGAGACTACCAGGCCGGTGCTGGAAGCCACGGAAGCCGTGGGCTATCTCGGCGCCTCAAGCATCGAACGCACCCCGGTTGAACCGGCAGTGATCAAAGTCTGTCAGGAATTCAAGAACATGCCTGTGAAAATCCCCAATTGGCTCAAACTATAAAGTCGCAGCGGAAATTGTCGCCCTCCGGGATGGTTGTAGAAACCCTTGGAGGGCGCCAATCCGTAGCAAAGGTGTGTGGATATGGCTAAGCGATACACCCGTAAACAGGTTTTGGACCGCTTGCGCAGCGAAGTCGCTGCCGGCCGGCCCCTTCTGATGTTCGGCGCCGGAATCGGGCTGACTGCCAAGTGCGCCGAAATCGGCGGTGCAGACCTGATCGCCGTGTACTCCACGGCGATTTACCGCATGATGGGCCAGTCTTCGCTACTGGCGTTTTTGCCCTATTCCAATGCTAACGAACACGTGGCCCGAATGGCTCGCGAAATCCTGCCGGCTGTCAAAGAGACACCTTGTATTATTGGTGTCGGGGCACACGACCCGAGTCTCGATATGGAACAGTTCATCGACCGCATGGTGGCCATGGGCTTTTCCGGCATAACCAATGAACCCTTCGCCGGTATTTATGGACCCCAATTCGCCTCACAACTGGAGTCCGCGGGGATTGGATTTTCGCGCGAGGTCGAATTGATTCGCATCGCCCATGAAAAGGACATTTTCACATACGGCTGGGCATTTACCCCTGAAGAGGCCCGTGTGATGGCAGCTACCGGCGCGGACGCCGTCGGCGCTATCGTGGGTGTTACCGCCGGGGGGACCACGGGTGCCAAGCAGACGCTGAGCCTGGAAGTCGCAACGCAAGAAGTTCAAGCCATGTGCTTGGCGGCCAAATCGGAAAACCCCGAAATTCTGGTGTTTACCCATGGCGGTCCTTTCAAGGACCCTGTGACGGCTCACTACTCCATGGCAAACTCAGGTGCCGTTGGCTATGCTGCGGGCTCCAGCGGCGAACGCCTGCCCACCGAAAATGCGGTGGTAGAAGTTACCAAATCCTATAAGAAAATTTTACCAAATGTGCCCTGAACGACCGTATCAGGGTGTCGCAACAGGCCCGTCAAGTAGGGAAGGGGTCGGGCTAAGACAACTATGCCAAATTACCTGACATTCACGAAAAATCATGGCCTTTTCGGGCCTCAAAACAGCACTCTAAGCACGGGTGAGGTACATCGGCCATGCCCGGAGCCAGACGGCACTCTTTGCCCGGGTACGCGCGGCACATTACACACCGGTGCCGCAAGAAAGAATTTCTTTTCAAATTAACTGGAGCGGCTGTCCGGCGAGGGGATCAACTCAAATTCGCAGATGAAGGCAAACTGGAGGCCCGGCCGCTTGAGCTTCTCCTCGTGAGATAGACTTATTAACTACACTCAATAATGGACAATTGCCTACTGTCTTTATTAACCCTACCGGCGTCACTATTACTTCAAAAAGTGATGCGTTTAACGAGGCAAAAGCCCTCTTCGCGAAAAGCGGAGCACGTTAGAAGCTAACGTGCTCCGCTTTGGCATCCCTTAATATGCGTAAATCCCGCAGGGCGTAAGGCGTCCCGCTATGCATGTCTATCAATCGCGGTGGGCGTTCGCGGGGCGCCTTCCCGATGAAGATGACGACCTGTTCTATCATTACCAGTCAAACTTCACTTGAGAAGAATTACGATAATTATTTCAGTCTGCAGCAGGCTCCATCTCAGATCAGGATTAAGTGCAGGACCTTACGGGGGCCGTGCACCCCCGGGGTCATGGTAGCTTCTATGTCGCCGGTGCGACTGGGTCCCGTAATAAACGTAAGCCGGGACGGCAATGCGCAACTCATGGCGCGGAGACAATCAGCCAGACCTGCCCGGCATCCCTCCACATGACTCAGCGCCAGGTGGACTTCGGGCAGAAGGGCCGCCAGGGTCCCCGTGCCCGGTCCTGCCGGCAGAACCAGGCTCCCGGTGTCTGCAATAAATTCAGAGCACCAGGTGATTCCGACCAGCGCCCCGGCAAGGCGGTCTCTATCCCATGTATATCCGTGCGGTCCCTTTCGAGGCATTACTGTTTCATAGCCGGAAGCGGTAAGAATCGTCTCTACCGACTCGCGCATCCCTTGAGGCCAGTCCGATGCGGGAAGGGCTGCAATCCGGCGGCAGGGCGCGCGGGCGGGCCGTTGGGATCCCGGCGGGGGCATGAGGAACTGCGAACCGTTGGATGAGTAATCCTGAATGCAGGATGGTTCCAATTCGGAGAGAATCGAGGCCAGGCGGCCCGGAAGACGATCCGCTGTGATAAGTTCAACAAGAGTCCCGCCAGCAAGCGCTGTCCGGGCATAACGATCCAACATATCAGGTGTGCTCACGACCGCTTCCTTTCTCTTTCAAGCCACCACGCGCGAAAACTCATGCCGGCCTCGGGACGGGGTAACGTCCGGCAGCTTGTCCATGCTTTCAGAGCGCGCGGTGTTTCCTTGTCAAGGAGTCCTTTATGGTGCGCAAGGATTTGGCGCAGGAACTCGAGACTTCCGCGATACAGAAGCGGATTGGCAGCGATGGCGGCCGACGCTTCGGCCGCCCGGCGCGGCCGGCCCGACTCATGGGAGCGATGAACACGCAGCTTCCGGTGGTATTCCGGCAGGGGTATTTTGACCGGACAGGCTTCAGCGCAACGTCCGCAAAGGGTGCAGGCGTCCGGTAGAAAGGGATAAGCTTTCATCCCCCAGAGGAGAGGCGAGAGCACGTCCCCCATTGGCCCGGGGTATACCGACTCGTAGGCATGCCCGCCCACCGCACGGTAGACCGGGCATGCATTAAGGCAGGCCCCGCAGTGCAGGCAGTGCAGTATTTCTCGAAAGGGACCTCGGGCCCAGGAGGATCGGCCGTTATCGAGAAGTACCACGTGAAGCTCCTCGGGGCCTTCCTCTTCGCCCGGCTTCCGGGGACCCGTGATGATGCTGACGTAGCTCGATATCGTCTGACCAGTGGCGGAGCGTGTGAGAAGAGTGAGAAACCCGGGAAGATCGGATAGCCCCGGGATAATTTTATCCACTCCCACAACGGCAATTTGAACCGGGGGAAGCGTTGTGGTCATCCGGCCGTTTCCTTCATTGGTCAGGATCACGAGCGTCCCGGTTTCGGCTACGGCAAAGTTGGCGCCGGTAATTCCCATCTCCGCCGTAAGGAAGCGGTCTCGAAGGGCTTTGCGGGCGGCACGGACGAGACCTTCCACATCGAGACCGGGCGGGACCCCGAGATTCTTTTGAAAAAGCCGGGCAACCTGAGCCCGGTCTTTATGTATTGCGGGAGCAAGGATGTGGGAGGGCTTTTCGCCCGCAAGCTGAATGATGAACTCTCCCAGGTCGGTTTCGACAACAGTCACACCCGCCCGATGCAGGGCCTCGTTCAGGGAGATCTCTTCAGCCGTCATCGATTTCGATTTAACAGCGGTGCGGGCGCCGCGTTTCATTGCTATGCGAGTTACAACCCCTGCTGCATCTGCAGCATTGCGAGCAAAGTGGACGACTCCCCCGGCAGCCTCCATCCGATCTGCAAAATGCCCGACGTATTCCTCTAGCTTTCCGGACACTTCCAGTTTGCGAGACCGGCCCCAGTCCCGGAGATCTTCGAAGCCGCCGCATTCGGCAACGGAGGCAACCCTCATCGAAAGCAGACGGTCCGCTGTCTTGCGGACGGCTGCACCCATGACCTCATCGGCAACAGCGGATGCGGACGCTCGGCGAAAATCATGAGTCCGATTATTCCTCTGTCTGGAAAAGTTCATCGCGGGCATGGCCACGCTCCTACAACCCTACGGTCCTTTTCATGGTTTCAGGGTGTCCCAAAGGGACATGAACAACTGCCGAGAATATTTCCTGACTTATTGTCTGTGCGGCACCCGGGTGCCGAATCCAGTCATTCGCCTCTATCTCGCCATCACATCTGCCATGAGTTCGGCCAGGTGAAGGAAACGGATCTTCCCGAGTCCGAGACGTTGGGCGCCGGCAGCGAGGTGAGTGAGGCAGCTCAGGTCCAGAGTGGCCACCCAGGAAGCCCCTGTGACCTCTACATTGTGTAGTTTATCGGCCAGGAGCCGACCCGAGATCTCGGGGAGTTTGATGCTGAAACTCCCGCCAAATCCGCAGCAGATTTCATTTTCAGGAAGGGGTACGAAATCATCGCCAAACATCTGTGAAAGGTATCCTTCAGCAACTCCATGCAGTCCGATTCCGCGCAGCGTGCGACAGCTAGAGTGGTAAGTCGTGCGGGCAGACCGGGGGTGGGCGGGAATCGTCCTGAGGCCAAGGACGCAGTGCAGGTATTCGCAGAACTCATATGTCCTTAGCCCGAGGGCTTCCAGCCGTTCCCGCAGGGCAGGCGAGTCAGGGAAAAGTTCGGCATAATGGTTCCGTACCGTATCGGCACAGGAGGAACTGAGGGTCACAACGCTTTCAGCCTGTTCGAAAACCTTCAGGAAATGGAGGGCAAACCGTCTTGCCCCCTCCGGATGGCCGGTATTCAGCCAGGGCTGGCCGCAGCAGGTCTGAAGCTGAGGAAAATTCACCTCAACCCCCAGGGATTCCAGGATCCTTACGCACGCGCGTGCTGCAGAGGGGAACAGAAGATCGGCCGTGCATGTGAGCAGCAGGGATATTTTCATGTTCTTTCCATATCAAACCAACAGGTACTTTTTGCGGAGGGCCTCGTTTTCCCGCAATTCCTCTATGATACCATGAAAGCGAATCATACCGTTATCGATGATGTAGGCCAGATCACTTAGCTCCAGTGCAACTTTCTGATTTTGTCTATTCTTTTTTGCGCTTAACACAGGATTTTTAAAAAAAATTACTTCTTCCAGGAATTTATTTCGTGCTATTATGCCTCGTAAAATCCAATCTTTATCCCTGAAACAGCAATATTTTTTTGGAACCAATTTGCAGTCTATGTGTTAACGTTACGCGCAACGATGCTCCATAATCTCAAGTAATGCCGCAAGGGCAGAACCTGCGCGGCAAGCAAAGGAGAGCTAAAATGAAGAGATTTGCGTCTGTTGGCATTCTAGCGGTGGCTGCGATAATCTTGGCGGCGTTTCTTCCTCTTTTCAACGCTGAGGCCTGCACTCGCATGTTTTGGAATACTAATGGCCAAGTGATGCTCGTGGCGCGAAATTTGGACCTTGACCTGGATGATAAGCCAATCTTCTATGTCTTTCCCATGGGAATCAGCAAGAAAGGGGGTATTCCCGACAAGCCCGCTACGTGGACTTCGCTGTACGGCAGCGTCGTAGTGACACATTTGGGTTCCTCCACTTTTAGTGCCGAGGGGATCAACACAGCCGGACTATCATTTCACTTCCTCTATCTGAGTGCCGCCATATATGAGAAACGAGACAGCCGGCCAGGAGTCCTTACGGGGAGATATGGCGAGTATCTTCTAGACAACGCGGCTACCGTGTCAGACGCTTTGGAGCTCATGTACAAGACCCAGCTTGTGCAGGAATATTTCGCCGGCAGGGTCTGGCCCTTTCACCTGGCAATAGAGGATGCATTTGGCGACTCGGCGATAATCGAGTTTGTCAAGGGCAAGATGCACATCTATCATGGAGCTGAATATACCGTCCTCACCAACGATCCTACCTTCGACCACCAGATGCCAAACTTGTGGGGCTATCAGTATTTTGGAGGTAGTCTCCCATTGCCTGGCGATCTCGATGCCACGAGCCGCTTTGTCAGGGCGGCAGCATTCCTATCATCACTGGATGCTGCATTCAGCCATCCAGGCGCCATTAAGCCGAGTCGCATTTCCTCCATGTTCACTGCAATCCGCGCTTTGACGGAACCATTTGGCGGCGAGTGGTTTTTAGGAGACACGCCTATTGCTGCCTGGCCCACCCTCTGGACCGTCGTTTCCGATTTGACCAACAAGGCGGTCTATTTTACCCACAATCTCGGGAGGAATAACTTCTGGATCGATATGCGAAAACTTAATTTCCAAAAGGGCGCTCCAATTCGGTTTCTGAAAGCTGACAGACCCGATTTGGCTGGAGAAGTGTCGAGATTGTTTGCAACACTACCATAGGGGTCTATTTCATTGCGAATGCAACTCCGTATTATTTGCCTCTGAACTGAACCACCATCATTGTGATGTCGTCGGACTGGGGCATTTGCCCCTCATAGGCGGAAATTTCTTCGACCATACCGGAGACGAGTTCCTTTATAGTCACACCCCGCAGTGCCGAGAGGTATTCGATGAGCCTGGTTTCGGAGAAGAGTTCGCCCTTTTCGTCCATCGCCTCGGTGACGCCGTCCGTATAGAGAAAGACCGCATCTCCTTTCTGCAACGAGACGGTCTGCGTTGAATAGACAAAATCCTCCATTGCGCCCACGACGAGTCCGGGGGGGGCTTCGATAAATGAAAACTCCCCCGTGCCCGACATAAGCAGGGGAGGATTATGCCCGCCGTTGGCGTATGTAACTTCACCGGTAGCCGTATTCAAAACGCCGAGGAAGATGGTGACAAACATTGCCGAGTCGTTATCGGTGCTCAACTCCCTGTTCACTTCGCTCAGTATTTCGCCCGGGGAGGTTCGGTGAGCGGCGGTAGCCTTTATGAGGGTCTTTGTGACCGCCATAAAAAGCGATGCCGGAACGCCTTTGCCGGATACATCTCCAATGACGAAGCAGATATGTTCATCGTCCATTTCGAAAAAATCGTAGAAATCCCCTCCGACCTCTTTGGCAGGCTTGATAACAGCGAAGATATCGAATTCCTCCCTGTTGGGGAACGGAGGAAATATCTTCGGCAATATGCCCATCTGGATGTCGTGTGCGATTTTGAGTTCGTTTTCGATCCTCTCCTTGGTTGCAGTCGTTTCGGTAAGCCGCGCGATATAGTCCTTGAGAGAACCCCTCATGCGGTCCAGGGCCGTCGCAAGCTTACCGACCTCGTCCCCCCGCGCCTGAAGCGGCAGTTCGACATCGAAGTCTCCCGCCCCTATCTTCTCGGCGACGTGGACCATCTCCCGCAGCGGATTGGTAATCGTACCGGCGATGATCAGCACGGCGAACGAAAGGAGCAGAAGACCGAACACGCCAAGGAGAATCACGACGGTGCTGATCCGGTTTATATCTTCGGCGAACTCCACTTGCGGAAAGACCACCGCCACGGACCATCCGCTCGATTTGACCGGCGCGTAATATATGAATGAAGGCTTTCCGGTGGTAATGCTGGTGTAGCGTGCCGACCCGCTCAGGCCGTTTATCATCCTCCTTCCCACTTCCCTCAAATTGCTGTCGTTTCGTGCTTCGGCGATGCTGAATATGGTCTCGTTCATGATGAGGTCGGGCGACTTATGGGTTACGAAAGCCCCGCTCCTGGATATAAGGAAGCCGTCACCGGTCCGGAGTATCTTAATTGAAGAGACGATTTTGCTGAGGCCTTCGAGAGAGATGTCGGCGCCTATAACACCCATGAATTTTCTTTGCCCGTCCACGGTCCTGTAAAAAGGGACCGAGTAGGTGGCCATTATTATGTTGCCGCCGCCCAGGTCGTAGTAGGGCTCGCTCCATTGCGGCTGTTGGAGTTCCTTCGGTATCTGGTACCAGTCGTAATAAAAATAGGGATAGGATTCGCCCCCCAGCATCTCGGATTCGATTTTGCCTTCATGCCGGTAGACATAGGGAGCAAAATAGAGAGACTCTTTTTCGAACGCGTAAGGCTCGAATATCGCCCCTATACCGTAAATACCTGGATTTTGTTCGATTATCCTTCGGAGCAGATCGAAAAGCTCCTGCTTGCAGATGGTATTTTGTTCGAGAACTGCGGCGATGGATTCGGGCACTTTCTGGACCGGCAGGAGTACGGCGTCGATTCTGTTCACCGCGCTTTCAACGAGCGTCCGGGCGTTCCTGTCGACATTGCTTTCGACCAGTTGGCGCGAGAAGTAATAATTGCAGCCGAAGATGACAAGGAGGATCAGCGCGCTGAAAGCGATGAGAAAGACCGTCAGTTTGAATGCTATCCCTCTATTTTTCAACATTGCAGGGCCTGTAGAAATCTCGGAATGGAATTGTTGCGGCGATCAAACCGGCCTCCCTGAGTTTTTCGGACACCAGGTAGTAGTCGGACTCCGCCAGCGTGCCGACGACTGCGTCGGCCCCTCCCGGCCTCATCAGGTCTTTCATCTTTTCGAGCATCCACTTCTGATGCACCCTGTTGGCCGGGACCCCCGCGGTTTTCATATACTCGAGCACGATATCGAGCGCTTCGTCGGTATGCGAGAAGGCATAGAGCCATCCTTCAATGGACGCCTTTACAAAAGCGCACACGGTGCCGGGCTTTTTCGAAAAAGTCTCCTCCAGGGTATAAATGCCGTCTTCGGGGAAGTTGAGCCCGTGGTCATAGTAGAAAATTGTGGACAGCTCTTCGGGATTTATCCCTGAATTGATGATGGTATGGTACTCGTTGTACAACATGGCGGAGGCCGCATCGACTCCTCCCCTCAGAAAGAGGTTCAGAGTGTACGCCTGGCGAATGGTCTCAACCTTCAGACCGTATTGCTTAAAGAATAGACCGGGCTGGATCGCGAAGTCACCTCCCCAGATACTCACCTTCTTCCCGTTCAGGTCTTCCGGCTTCGATATGCCGCTCGATTTCCTGGCGACGAGCATAAGCGCCGAGCGCTGAACCATCTGGGCGACATTGAGGAGTTTCACGCCTCGGGAGCGGTTTCCCAGGGCGGTGGAAAGCCACGCCGTGGCAAAGTCGGCCTTGCCTTTCTCGAGCCAGTCCAAGGCCTGTTTATCCGGGCCGCCCGTGATAATGGTCAGATCGATCCCGTATTTCTTGTAAAAACCCTTTGCGTATGCGGTGTAATAACCTGTAAACTGTGCCTGCGGGCTCCACTGCGGCAGGAAAGACACGCTTTCGTCTGCGGTCGAAACAACCGGGAAACTCAGAAGGAATAAAATGCAGGCGAGCAGCAGCGCCCTGTTTTCGATCCAGGTGCCAAAAGGAGCGCGATCATTTACGCATGACGCAGAATTCATAACGGAATTTTTGCCGTCGAAGCAACCGTTTCCATCAGCCCACCCTGCCTTTCAGAGAGGCTATACCACATTCGGCCCGGAATTAAAACGTCTGCTTCCAGTGTGATTCGGCCCCGGCGAAGGCATCTGGAAACTCGCTTGAGTTTCAGCCGGATCAGGCGCAATACCAAGTTGCGCTCAAGGTTGAAGTAACGAAAAAGAGCGGGGGAATGAGATCATTTTGGCTACCTTATGCGAGTTCACGATCCCAAGTGCTGCAAGCAGCCCGACCGCAATAGGCAGATCGCCCTCCTCCTTCCTGAGTGCACCCGGCAATCTGCTGATGCTGGCAATTCGATTTTCTTTAATGTACAATTCGCCACGGTGAAATCCCTTCTTTGTGTTGGCCTAAGTGTAAGATATCATAGTATAAAGAATGTGCTTCGCCGCTGCTTCATGAAATATTCCGGTTAGAACGAGGCCGGTAACGCCGGGGAGGCGAGAAATGACCGCGAAAAGGCTTGGAAATTGGCCGGAAAGAAACGTGGGCAGCCTTTTTCCGGCAGGACGAAGTAGAGTGTTCCGGCTTGTGCCCGCACATACAGGTATTCCGGAGAGGCAGTGCCGCAAGTGGAAATTTCGGCACAGGTTTGGCCGGCGGCGGGGTCAATTCTGAACAGAAAGGTTCGATGTGAAAAGAGCTTTGCTATCTCTCGTGTTATTTGCAATGCTTCAGCCGGTTCCCTTTCCGGCTTTTGGGCAAGATGGCTCTACTTTTCCGGCAGGTAAAAAACTTATTGTCGGCGTTGTGCATGATCCCCCCTACCTTATCAAGAACAAGAACGGTGAATGGACCGGTTTTAGTGTCGACATTTGGAAAGCCGTCAATATCGAACTCCAGGTTCCTTATGAGTTCAAGGAAATGAAATTTCCCGAGCTTCTCGACTCCCTGAAGGAAAACAGGATTGATCTTTCAATCGATGGTTTCTTTCTTGTGGCGCAGCGTGAAAAATACATCGACTTCACGGTCCCTCTCGGCAGTACCCGCCTTGCTCTGGCGACCTTGCCCGATAAACTTGATCATCCCTGGATAGCGGCGCTAAAGATTTTCCTTTCCTGGGGAATCCTGAAGATCATCGGACTGCTGCTTGTGGTTCTCTGCCTTCTGGGTTTTCTTCTCTGGCTCATAGAGCGTGTGCACAACCCTGAACACTTCGGGGGCGGGTTCATAAGGGGGACCGGATCAGGGATCTACTGGATTGGCTCCACCCTGGCTTCCGGGGTCTGCTTTGGAATCAGCCTGAAGTCATTGGCGGGAAGGGTCCTGGGCCTCGTCTGGATGCTGGCCTGTGCCCTCACATTGAGCGCTCTTACTGCGTCGCTCACCACTTCTCTCGTTGTGGCCAAGAGCATGACGAACACCGTGAGTGAATCAATCCTTCGACATATGCGCATCGCAGGAATTAAAGGCAGCGCGGAGGCCACCGTACTGGAAAAAATGAACGGGACCTATACCCTGTACGACACGGAGGAAGACGCCCTGAAGGCGGTGTTGAATAAAGAGATTGAAGGGTACCTCTACGACGAGATCACGCTCCGCTATTACAAAGATAACGACTATAAAGATAAGATTGAAGTCTATCCTACAAACCTGAAAAGGTTCTCGTTTGCCTATGGGCTTCCGAAGGACAGTCCATGGAGAACCAAGATCGATGTTGCCCTAATGGACCTCATGGAGAAACCCGATTGGGCGTTTCTCCTGAGTCGCTACGGAATTGGTCAAGATTTCGAGGAAATACCGTCTGTCCGTTTCAGAAGGTAAGGTTGGGGCAAACCTGCACTTTTCGCACAACGATCTCTCCGGGCTTAAGTCAGGTAGAGATTGGCGCGAGCTTGATTTCATCAGGGTCAAATTGCCTGTAACGTTAATACGCCCAGCGATTAGGATGACATCACCGATCTTCACCAAAAACAAACTTTGGGTCTGCCAGCGCTTCTTCCGGTTTCATGTAAACATGACCGGGATAGAGTTCATTAGCGTTTAGAATATCGGGATCATCAAGACTGGCGAGCTTGCATAACACATAAGTGGCGTAATTGATGCCGTGCCTTTCCCGGTCGGGTTCAGCACCGCCCTTCGCGGATACTTGGACAGGATCACCGTGTTCCTTCAAGTACATAATCGTCTCTGTGGACACGTGCTCAAACTCGAACGGGTAGTCCGGCCAAAACGAATTGAGCATCTGGAGCAAGAGTTTCTGGGTGACCACGTTGGCATACATTTGTACCGCTTTATTTGCCGTGCGAGGGTCAGTGATTGCTCTGGCGCAGATGCATCCGATGTCTTTAAGTGAATGAGCGGGGAAAGTGCAGTCGAGATTTCCAAACGTTGTAATACGTTGGAACAGTCGCAGGTTCGGCAAAAAATAATCGAATATTCCGCCCGGGAACAGCAGAGTCCATTCCATCCCGGACGTGAACACCCGTTCTTGAAATTCCTTTTTCGCGTCAAAGAGTGTACCCACTCCGTAATCGAGGCATTTAGTGTTTGTGCCGAATTCGTCAGGAACGAACCGCCTGACCCTCGCCTTAATAGCAGCCTCCAGGATGGGAGGCCCCAACTGTCTCACTAGACCGGCATTGGCGCGCAAGGCCACTATTGCGATATCGCAGCCGGACAGAACAGCGGCCATTGTCTTCATGTCTGTGAGATCCTCTTGAAAGACCGGAAGAATACCGAGGGCCTGAAGTTTGTCCAACTGACTTTGGTTGGCTGCGGTTCGTCCGCGGGAGATGGCCACTACTTCATGTCCAAGCCTGTCGAGTTCGAGTGAAAGGGCCATTCCCACCTGTCCTGTGGCTCCGATTACTGCGATTTTCATTGAAGACTCCATCCCGAAGTGAAGTCGGATACCTCCGGCAAAGCCCGAGGCTTGAAAATGCGGGCCGCTCAAAGCGGCTGCAGGTGCTTGTTCGCCTCCAGGACTATCCGCAGAGTGGACGACTCCCGCAAATGTCAAACCTTGAGAGTCCCCCGCCAGAGCCGGGTGTTTACCCTGTTAATTATCAATCCAGGCGCCATCTTAGCGATGTACTTCGCGGAGCGCGGAAGGTGCCCCGCTCGATTTGTCAATCATGCGCGTTGGGGCGAAGAAATGCTCGACAGTGCGGTCGCCAAATGCCTCTCGTTCTTGTGCGGACATTGGACTGGAAGCCCGAAGCCCTCATATTCAGCGGGCTTAACAGATGAACCGGCGTCCCATTGGACCGAAAACAAAATGGCTTCCAGCCGGCCTCGGCGCAGGGCTTTCAATTGCGGCGGCTATTTTGGTCCCGCCAATGCTCGCTCGAACTTTGCGCATTGGTTTATATCCTGAACGCCCCCGTACTCAGCGGTCCATGTCTCCATCCTGTGGTATATGGAACTGCCCGCGTAAAAATCGACAACGCCCATGTGCTTTATCTTCTCGATGTCCCCCTCGGGGAAAATCCCCCCTGCGGTGACCCGCACGTTCTGAATTCCTTTCTTTTTCATTATATCGAAAAGCTTGGCGAAGTCCTCGACTGTGGCCCCGGGCAGGGTGGTTATTCCGATGTGGTCGACGCTTTCCTGGAGGGCGCAGACCGCAATTGTTTCAGGGTCGCTCAACCCGGCGTAAACAACTTCGAACCCCGCCTCGCAGCAGGAATGGGCAAGTTTAAGCATTGCATTTTCATAGCCCTCGCCAAATCTCGCGATCAAGACCCGTAACTTGTCCTTGCGCATGCTCATCCTTTGTAGCGTGAGTGTTTGATGGTTCGCCCTGAAGGGCGTCAGCGGTGACAACCATGTGGAAGAAGAGCTTCAAGCGTAGCACTAAACGGCTCAGCGCCTATGAATACACCATTTTTTCGCAGATTATGCAAATCAATATTGCTTTTTCATTACGGGGGGCTTGCAGGGGGAAAATGCGAACGACTTCGGACGCTT
>JBEKXG010000008.1:0-21537 GCA_049512295.1 Syntrophobacteraceae bacterium | reverse complement strand
CCGGCCCAGGTTCCAGTCAGCTTCCCGCTCCAACTCCGGCACGCCGAGTTTTTTCAGGCTGGTCCATTGATTGGCGGCCTCATCGAAATTTCCGGCCGACTCATAGGCATAGCCAAGCTGATACAGGATGAGAGGTCTCAGGCCGTGACCCGGCTGCGCAAGCTCCAGGGCCTCTTTCCCCGTTTTGATGGCATCCTCGTAGAGTTTCGTCTCAAAGAAAGCCTTTGCAAGCTCTATCCTGGCGTCGAGCGCCGGAGCACTACCCTCGTGCCCGGAGATGAATTTCTGGAGATCGGGGATAAGCTTTTGCCAATCCGCCGCTGTCCCTTTCCCTTCGGCAGGGAGCATGGCTACAAGCGCCCCGTAGTCGGACTGCGCGCCGGCCCGCTTCGAATGATCGTAAGCGCTGAACCCCCACACCGCTATAACGACAAACAGGATCGCGGCGCCTGCGCCAACGACGATCGCGTAATTCTCATCGACCCATTTTTTCATTTTTTCAAAAGTCGTATCCGGCGGCAGCACCGGTTTTTTATGCAATTTCTTAACAGGCTTTATTTTCTTTGCGCCCAAAGTGGACTCCTTTCTCTATTCGATGTTTTGCGCCTGCTCCTTGAGTTTTCCGATCTCAGTCTTCATCCGGACGACCGCCTGGACCGTATCCAGGTCCGTTGTCTTGGAACCGATCGTGTTGGTTTCGCGGTGAAGTTCCTGGATGATAAAATCGAGCCTTCGCCCGTCGGCCGGCTTCGCGCCGTTCAGAAGAGACTGAAGCTGGTCCAGATGGCTTCCCAGCCGAACGATTTCCTCGTTTATGTCTGCCCGGTCGAGGATAAATGCGATTTCCTGCAGGAGCCGGTTCTCATCGGGCTCCGTGCCGCCGAGCAACTGTTTCATCCGCTCTTCGAGCCTGCCCCTGTATTCTTCGATAACAGCCCCTCTGCGGCTGAGCACCACCGAAAGATCATCTCTGAGCGCCGCCAGCCGGTCGTGAAAGTCCCGGAGCAGCGATTCGCCCTCAAGGGCGCGCATCCGGATCACCTGGTCGAGCGCCTCGGACATCGCGGATGAAATAAGTTGCTGGATGGCTTCGGGGTCGATAACGGCTTCGGGAGTCTCATATATATGCGGGATACTGAGCAGGTTATCCAGCGAAGGCTCTCCGGTATGCTGGATTTCGAGGTGAATCTGCTGGAGCTGGGACCAGTAGTATCGTGCGAGCTCCAGGCTGATATGCGGCGCCTTCTGCCTGATATCGGTACTCTCTATCTGAACGAAAGCATCGAGGCGGCCCCTTCGGATTCTCGCTGAGATCACCTTCCTGCAAAGGTCCTCGAACTCCATGAAATTTTTCGGAATGCGAACGGAAATGTCGAGCTGTTTGGCGTTAAGAGCGCGCATTTCAACGTTGACGGTGTAGCCCGCCCCTTCTTTGCGGCTGCGGCCAAACCCGGTCATACTCTGAATCAAGATAAGCTCCTTGTTGTTCAATAATCTGGAGTCAGTGAGTCCTGTATAAAGGGCCGGGTCAGTGCGCGGATCTCGGAAACCGAAAGCTGGCCGGGCGCGGTCGCAGACAAGCCCTCGAACTGCGCATAAGTCCAGGGACTGCCCAGCAATATGCTCACCAGCCTGCTCCACTTCCCGGCCGGTCCCATGCAGAACGCGATCAGGTCGATGCCGAACTCCTTTCCGGCCAGGGGAATCAGTTCGAGCACCCTCAGGTTATCCTCGGCCGATTGGGCCATGGTCACTATTTTAAAGGCATCGGCCCCTGCTTTGCACATGCTTTCCAGCTTTTCGCGCAAAATCCCCCTGGAGGGGGTCTCAGCAGGGCTGTGCCACGAAAGCAGGACCTTTGCTCCGGCCTGCCGAAAGCGGGCGATTATGTCCATACATGTGTCGTGTTCGAGGTCTATCCAGTCGGCGCCGGATTTTGCCGCCTCTTCGAGCATGCTCAGCCGCAGGTCCTCCCGGCCCTCAAAGGCGCCCATTTCCCGAACCGGCCTGTTGGTGGCGATCACTGGAAGCCGGGGCTTTATCGACAGAGCGCCGAGAAAAGAATTCATCTCCTCCATCGAGCACCTGTCGGCGAATTTGTCCATTCGCCACTCCACCAGATCGACTTCCGGGTGGTTCAGCCATTTCGGGAACTCTTCAGGGGAGCATTCGCCAAGGCATCCGCAAATACCGGTCTTGCTTACGAAGCAAGGCTGTTTTGCCATCTCCGAGTTCGCCAGGAAGGCGCCATGAAGCCTATACTGGATAAGCCGGGAAGCGGCAAATACTTCGCGGTAGATGGATCCCAGCGATTCCTCGGATAAAGGGCCGGGGTTAAGCTTCGCGAGACGCTGAAAAACAATCTGCTCTCGATGCGCCTGAAAAAAGGGCAGCCCCATGGATACTTTTATCCGGCCCGCTTCGACGGCAAGCTCCATTCGCCTGTTAAGCAGCCGGAGCATCTCTGAGTCTATACCGTCGATCCCCTTCCTTACTTTGTCAAGTTCTTCATCCACTTTGCTCAAGCGACTCCTCGTAAGATGTGCGGGCAATAGGTCCAGGTCAACCGCCGATCGAAAACATCGGGCGGGAGATACACTTGCGGAAAACGGAACTGCTCAGTTGGTGCTTTTCCGGCTTTTTGTCTATTGCCGCGCGTATTATGGCGGCAACCTCCTGATCTGAGACGCCCTCTCGCAGCGGCCGGCGCAGATCGGTCTCTTCCGTGGAAAAGAGGCAGGTCCGGAGTTTTCCGTCCGAGGTCACCCGAAGCCGGTTGCAACTCGGGCAAAAATGGTCGGACACCGGGCTGATTATTCCAATTTTCCCCGGCGCGCCTTCGAACCTGTAATGAAGCGCGGGGCCATTGCTCTCGCCCCCGCACGCGGCCCCCAGAGGCGCTACACGCCTCAATCGCTCCAGAATTTCAGAGGCCGGGACAAGCACCGTGTCGTAATCGACCTGCCTGAAAGGCATGAACTCGATAAAGCGGACGTGAAAAGGGAACTGGAAAGTCAGCCGGGCCAGGTCTTCGATCTCATCGTCATTCACCCCGCGCATGATTACCGCGTTCAACTTGACAGGCGATATGCCCGCCTCTTCGGCGGCCATGATCCCTTCCCACACCCGGCTGAAAAGATCCTTCCTGGTTATTGCCGCAAACCTTTCGGGCCTCAGGCTATCGAGGCTGATATTGATGCGCTTTATGCCCGCATCGACAAGTCCCTTCGCAAAATCCGAGAGCAGAACGCCGTTCGTCGTAAGACTCAGGCTCTTCAATCCGGGAAGCCTGGAGATGCGTGCGCACAGGCCCAGGACGTCCTTTCTGACCAGAGGCTCGCCCCCCGTTATGCGGACCTTCGAGATACCCATTGCGGTCACGATCCGGGCAAGTCTTATGATTTCTTCGTAGCGCAGTATTTCCTCATGGTCAAGCTTGGGGACACCGCTTTCAGGCATGCAGTACGAGCAGCGAAGATTGCACCTGTCCGTAATTGACAGTCTGAGATAATCGATCTTCCTCTGGAAGGAATCGGTTGGTGGAGCGTGCATACAAAGTTCCCCATCTAACCAGTTAGACAGTTGGACAGATTTGTGAAATTTCAGTTCGTTATGTACTCTTATCCCATAACATAACCGGATAAACTTTTATAAAACATAAAAAACCGCCGTTCCGCAAAGATTCCCGGCGCGCGGGCGGAGCGCCCTCCCGGGCGCGCAAAACAGGTGGGTGCGCTCCCGTAACTCGGGGTAAGGCCCGCTCGACCGGGGTCCTTTTTTGAATCCCCCGGTAAATGATTGCCAAAACTCTCTTGACTTTGATTTTTCGCTATGCTTTATGACTGACCAGTCCGTATTGGACGGACGTCGGCTGTCAGAGACCGGATTCGCTTTTGTCTTTCCAACATCCGATAGCCCATACCCGACATCTGTGTAGGAGCCGCTTCAGTTGCACAAACGTCCGGACCCGCAAAATGCGTACGCCATTGTTAAGAAACTGGCCCAGGCCGGAAACAGCGAAGGGGTGATCGAGGCCATTTCGGAAGAGACGTCTGCCTCATCCCCTCAATGCTTGATCGATGAGCTTTCGCGCTGGTTGCTCCATATCCGGACCGCGGTGAGGACCGTGCCGGCTCAAAACAAAATCAGCTTTTCAGCCCTGGTCGAGGCTGTTGGGGAGATCGCCCGCAAAAAGGGTATCCCGGCCTCGAGCTTCTACCCGAACCTTCTGGAGAAAATTCTGATCGAGGAAGCTGAGGAAACCACCCCGCTGCCGTCCAAGCCGAGCGCCAAGGAGAGGATACTCGAGGCGGCCCTGGAAGTTTTTTCCCATAAAGGCTTCCACCCGGCCACCACGGACGAGATCGCCGAGCGGGCCGGCGTTGGAAAAGGAACCCTTTACCGCTATTTCGAGACCAAGGAAAAGCTGTTTGCCGAACTGGTGCGGTTGAGAACGGAGGAACTCGGGAGGGAGGCAGGTTCGATAATTGACAGCCACGACGACGTGCTCACGATGATTTCCAAGTACATCCGAATGTACTTCGAATTCTTCGACCGCAACCAGCGCCTCTTCAGGCTTATCGTCCAGGAACAGCTCGATCTGGGCGAACACTCTCCGGACGAGTACTTCAGAAGGGTCATGCGGGCCATTCCGAAACTCAAGAGGAAAGTCTACGAAGGAACCCAGCAGGGGATTCTGAAGGATGTGGATTTTCAGACGGTCTTTTACGGCACTATGGGCTTTGCACACGGAGTAATACAGAAATGGCTTGCCCGGGACTGTTCCTACTCGCTTGTCAACGAGCTACCGGGCGTATTGGAAGTTTTGTTTTATGGATTTGTCAAAGATGCGCGAAAAATTGGATGCGAGAACTGACTAACCAAGGAGGATTCAATGAGCATGCCGGCAGAACAAACCAGGATCATCGACATTATTGCTAACCAGCTCGGGGTAGACAAGGATATGGTAACTCCAGGGGCAAACATAGTTGACGATCTGGGAGCCGATTCTCTCGACGTCGTAGAACTGGTAATGGCCCTTGAGGAGGCTTTCGACACGGAAATCCCCGATGAGGATGCCGAGAAGATCCGCACCGTTCAGGATATTCTTGAGTATATGAACAAAAAAGCGGCGGCGTAGCTGAGAGGCGGTAGCGTGGAGCAGGGAGCAGGGAGTGCAAAACCATCCCTGCTTCCCGCTTCCCGCTTCCCGCTTCCCGCTTCTACGAGGATTTTCGATTGAGCGGCTTTCGGGTCCTTGCCTCGGTTGAGCGGGTGGTTCCTCAAAACCGCTCGGTATTTTTTCATCCGGACAGGATAGGCCCCGCGATACTTCAATGGGGCCATCCTGTGGATTGCTCCTCATCATGGGAACATCCGTGCCATTTTTTCGACGGGACCGAGGAGACCGTCCGCTGGATCTTCACTCTCGACGTTTTAAACCACTGCTTTTGGCCCGATCCGGGCGAGCCGGTCTGGACGGTGATCTACAATGGCAAGCCTTACTCGGGGTACTGGGGGCTTGCCGCCGGTCTAAGGCGGGCGCGAGAGCAGGGCTTCCCCATAACCGATCCTCACTACCTGTCCAGCATCAGCGCAGGCGACCTTGCTGAAATCTTTTCCGGCCGGGGCAGGATTCCCATGTTTGAAGACAGACTGAAGAACCTCCGAGAAACAGGCTCGATAATCCTGTCCGAACTCGGCGGCGATGTCATGTCTCTGTTATATGCCTCATCCGGTTTGAGTGCCGTCCAGTTGGTCGGCAGGATTGTCTCCCATTTTCCGAGCTTCCGCGATGAAGCCCTTTACAGGGCCGGCAGAGTTTACTTCTGGAAAAGGGCTCAGCTTTTCGCCTCAGACGTCTTCTCCGCGTTCGGCGGGCAAAAATGGGGGAAATTCCACGACATGGAGCGGCTGACCGCATTCGCCGACTACAAGCTTCCACAGGTGCTCCGAGAGCTTGGAATTATTTCATATCATCCGGAGCTTGCGGCCAGGATTGACGCTCTGGAATACCTGCCGGCGGGGTCCGAGGAGGAAGTTGAGATTAGGGCGATGACCGTGTGGGCCGTCGAGGAACTGAGGAGGGGTTTCCAAGAGCACGGGCGCACGCTCACGAGCCCCCGGGTCGATAACTGGCTCTGGGGGATGGGACAGGTGGATGCCTTTCGTAAACGTCCATACCACCGCTGCCGGACAATTTTTTACTGAAAGACATCCTCTGCCGCGCTATGGCCTGGAGATTCAATGCCGCTAGGCGGTCTTTGAAGCGCAGATATCTTCCTGCGACTTCGGCATGGAGATCATGAAAATCATCCAGTCCTGCTCCTGAGTATAGGAAAAAGAACCACCCATCGCGTCGACCAGCCTGGATGAAAGAGCGAACATCAGCCTGCCGCTCTCGGTGAAGGGGAAGAAAAGCAGTTCAGGGTTGGTTATTGTCAGCCCCTGCACTGGAATCCGAAAATGGAGGTGCACATCCCGCCCGCTCTCGAATGTCCGCAATACTAAGGGCCTGCCTCTGTCCATCAAAGCCACGCCATTCCTGACCACATTTACCACGACCTGTGCAAAAATACCCGGATCCAGGGAAACGGAGCAATTATCCGATCTGCCCTCGAATTCTCTCCCGATTCCCTGCTCGTCCAATTCGCGGGACAGCAGGTTGAGCGTCTCACATATAATTGAGCCGATACAGCATTCCTCGTAGCGTATCGGAATGGGTTTGAGGTAGCTGCTTATTCTGTCCAGAAGCGCTTCCAGCCTCCTGGATTCATCCACAATGATGCCTGCTTCCTTGGAATCAGGGAATTTTTTTTGGAGCCGGTTTGCAAAACCACCAATGGAAGTGAGCGGGTTGCGGATCTCATGCGCCACTTCCGCCGAAATGGCCCCGAGGGTCTTGAGCTTTTCCCTCTGGACCAGGGACTTTTGCGCCTGCTCCAGCTCACGCGTCCGCTCCCGCACCATATCCTCGAGGTGTGCACGATAGGCTGCAAGCTCTTTTTCGGCTTTCCTGCGCATTCCAATGTCTCTGATTGTGGCGACTCGACCTTTCCATGCCCCATCCTCGCCCTTGATCTGACATATTGTCTGTTCGGTCAGCAATCGCGTTCCGTCTTTGCGGACCAGTTCCCATTCCGTCGTTATGGAACCGGGATCTTCCATCGCCTCTTTTATTGTTTGCCATAGAAGGCGGGCGGATTCACGCGACGTGTGAACGATTTCTACCGATTTTCCAACCACTTCATCTCTTTCGAAGCCAAGCAGGTCAAGAAAGGCTCGATTGCAGGAGATCATTTTTCCATCGTTTTCGATCATCAGAATAGCGTCGGCAGAACCTTCCACCAGCGTCCCGTATTTTTCCTCCGAGTCCCGGCGGGCTTCCTCGGCCAATTTCCGATCTGTTATGTCCAGAAGCATCGCTTGTTTGCAAATGCGCCCGTCCGCCCGGTAAATGGGCGTGTTCGCCACGTAGTACCACCGGTTATCCTTAAGGCTGAGAACTTCCCGTTTTACGGTTTCACCCCTGAAAACCGCTTCGGTGACGCTCCGCGGGCAAACGGAATCCTCCTCGTAGGGGATTTCGCCGCTCGGCCTTCCCGTTGCGTCATAACCCATGTGCTCGATGAGTTTCCGGTTCATAAACTCAATCCGGTTGTCCTGAGAGCAGATGTAGATGTAGCCGTCAAAAGCATCGACTACGGCCCGGAACTGCTCGTGCAGATCGCACCCTGTTCGGCAGTCGGTGACCTCCCCGAAAGTTGCGGTTTCCGGTTTCACCCTCACTCTCCAATAATCGTTATGGACTTCTCCGCAAGCAATTTAAAGTTCGGATCATTATACCATTTATCCGTCTACTTGCCCATACTCTACATTTTGATATGATTTCGCCGGATCGAAGACCGGAGATTTGTCTCCGCCTTTGCACCGATACACAGAACAAAACGGGATGATCTCATGAAAACCGGAAAAGACATGAAAATTGCATTGTTCCGCTGCTGCATGACCTCGATGGGACTCGGGTTCGATCATGGAATCCCGCCTGTTAAATTCGACGCATTAGTCGAGGCGATAGGGGCGGTAAGCGTCCCCCGGGCAGGCAGGTATGAGTGCTGCGGCTCGCCGCTGATGGGAGTAAATGACGAGCTTTCGATGGACCTTGCCGAAAAAAAACTCAGGAACGCCCACCGGTGCGGGGCGGAGTGCCTTACAGTCACCTGTCCTTATTGCCAGATACAGTTTGGAAGAATCCAGAGACGCATAATCGAGACCCGCAATTTCGACACGCCGGTCCCCTGCGTGCTCTATCCGCAGTTGCTCGGGCTGTGCCTGGGAATCGACAGCGAAAGGCTGGACCTTGAAGGAAAGCTGCCTGAGGTGGTGAGCGCTCATTTGCGGGATATCGAGGCGCAACCTGCTCATGCGGTTGACGAGCAGCAGCGCCGCCCCCAATTCCAACAACAGGGCGGGCGCTGGAGGTTCGGACCTGATCGGCTCCAAGCCCCTATGCGATCACGGCAGTATTTTTCTTATCACCTCCAGCAGTTCGTCGGCCTCAGGCGGTTTTTCTATATACGCAGCCGGTTCGGGCAGCTTTACGCCCTCATATTCATCGACCACTTTTTGCGAATGAAAAAAAGTCTTCTTGGAGAGCGCCGAAACCATTATCACGGGAATACCACTCAGTTGAGGGTCCTTCCTGACTTCGCGGTACATATAGATGCCACTTTCCTTGGGCATCATGATGTCCATGATGATCAAATCCGGCTTCTTACTCCGGGCCATATCCAGACCTTCCTGGCCGTTTTTTGCCGCCAGGGGTTTGAAGCCGCTGGTTTCAAGAAGCGTGGTCATGAACACCCTTACGTCCTGTTCGTCATCGACTACCAGAACTTTTTTTGACATGGTAGAGGTCCTTCCATGGTTAGAGGATCGTTTGCCCGCCGTCTGCGGTCCAGCTTCGCGCGGGGGGCTTTTGAGCTGGCGGCTGCGGCCCCGCCGCTCGCTGGTTATCAGACACCCCACACCCGACATCCTTTTCGCGCGCCGGATTACCCGCTTATGGGTAAGGTGAACTGTTTCAACGGGTTCCTTATAGCCATCACATGACAATTAGCATACTTCGCTACGCTTGCGACCGTGCTTCCGTGTTCGAGTTTGTTGGCATCAGCCTTGCCCAGAGCACCCATTACGATCAAGTCTATGTCGTTTTTCCTGGCGTAGCGCATAATTTCAATTTCCGGGGCACCGCATGCAATTACGAACGTATAGGACCTGAAATCTCCCATTCGTCCCTCATACTCGCTTCTGAGCTTTATTTGAGCCTCATCGACGATCTTCTGATCGAAAAAGGCCTGGCCTTCTTCGGACTTACCCTCCTGGACGTGCTCATCGACTACGTTTTTCGCATAGACGAACGGCGAGTGAGGTACATGGAGGATATGCAGCCGGGCGCCGTATTTTACGGCAAGCTTGAGCGCGTGGAGAAACGCGATATTGGCATCTTCGGAAAAATCCGTACAAAACAGTATATTAGTGTATTCTGGCATGGCTTTCTCCTTTCGAGCGTCAATGAATTTCGATTTACAGATTCGAGGCGGCGGGGCAGCCAGGCGGCTCGGGCGCCTCAACCGGAGTCTCGACAGCCCGCCCGTCCGCCCGCGAGGCGGACGCCTGTGTGAACGGATAACGAGTTGTCCCTTGTTCTGTTCCGGGATGCGCAGGCAGCCTGATCGCAAATCCGGTCCCTTTCCCCTTTTCCGATTCCACTTTAATGTCTCCTCCGTGCTCGCGCACGACTTTCTGGGTGATCATAAGGCCAAGTCCGGTCCCCCTCGTGCCTTTAGTACTGAAAAAGGACCGGAAAATCTTGTCCTTTACATCTTCATCCATGCCGCATCCGGTATCGATGACCTCGTACTCCACACCCCCTCCTTCCGCCCTCTTCGTGCGGATTATAACCTCCTTCGGCCCACCGGGGCGCTCCACGTCCATGCAGGCGTCAAAAGCATTGCCTACCAGGTTCAGCAGGCAGCCGTGAATCCCTTCCGGGTCGAGAAGAAGTTCAGGCAAAGTCTCGTCGAGGTCCAGGACCAGGTTTATACCCCATTCACGAGATTGCTGCAGCATCAGTCCATAGAGGTCCCTGGCGATCTGATTGGGATCGGCCCGTTTGTAGTCCGGCTCTCTTTGCTTGGCGTAATTAAGAAGGTCCAGCGCCAGGTTCTTTATTTTTTCCACATTGCCCTTGACCATCTCCCATCCCTGGGTGAGGTAGTCCTGCTTATCCAGTTCCATTCCCTTTTCGAAAACGTATATGCCACCTTTAAGGCCCCCGATGATGTTCTTGATAGCATGGGCCAAGGTTGCCACAGTTTGTCCAACGGCGGCGAGTCTTTCCGCCTCGAGCAGTTTGTGGGTTTTCTCATCCACGAGGCGCTCCAGCCCCTCGGTGTACTCGCGGAGCTTGGCCTTCATCCAGATCCGCTCCTGGGCTCTTTTCAAAGCAATCTCGAGCGCATCGTCGTTTATCGGCTTCGTTATGAAATCGGCCGCTTTAAACTGAAGACTCTTTATCGCAAGTTCCAGATCGCCATGTCCGGTTATCATGATAACTTCGGCGTCGGGTTCTTCCTCCTTGATTCGCCGAAGGAGCTCGATGCCATCCATTCCGGGCATTTTGATGTCCGTGAGGACTATCGGCGGGCACGCGTCTTTGAATATGCCCAGCGCCTCTTCTCCCGAGGATGCCGTCAGCACGTCGTAGCCGCTGTCGGCCAGCGTTATGCTGAGAACCTTGCGGATTCCTTCCTCATCATCTACGATCAGAATTGGATTTGCCTTCATGCTCCACCCGAGACAGGGAATGTTACAATAAAATTCGATCCTTCATTTTCTTTGGTCTCGACCTTTATGGTTCCTTCATAATCCTGGACGATTCCATAGCTTATCGAAAGTCCGAGTCCTGTGCCCCTGCCAACTCGCTTTGTGGTGAAAAATGGCTCGAATATCTTGTCCAGCAACGGCTTCGGAATCCCTGACCCGGTATCCGCCACTTCTATCCGGACTTTCCCCTGGTAAAGACGTGTCTTGAGGAAAATTTTTTTTCCGATGTTATGGCCGAACTTTTCGCATTTGTCATCAATGGCGTCCCTGGCGTTTATGAGAAGGTTGATAAACACCTGTTCCAGCCTGTTATTGTTGGCGAGAACCGGAGGCAGGTTCTCCCGGAAATCCCTTTCCACTTCAATCTCTCTGAGCTTGAGCTGCTGCATGAAAATTGCCAGGGCTCTTTCCACGGCGACGTTGATATCCACCTTCTCCCTCTTTACCTCCGATTTGCGCCCGAACTCCCGGAGGTGGTTGATTATCCGCGACGCCCTGTCCACGTGACTGTCGATCTCTTCGGCCATTGTCTTGAGAGTTTCTTCTTTGATCGGCTCGCTCTTCCTGATCTTCTTTATTATGAAGCTGCTCGCCGTCTTCATCACCGAGAGCGGTTGATTGAGTTCATGGGCAATAGCAGTCGCCATCTCTCCCAATGTGGCCATCTTGCTCGCCTGGATCAGTTGCTGTTCGGCTAATAGTCTCTTGGTGATATCGCTCGTGGTTACAAGGAATGCTTCCTGTCCGAGGTATTCGGAAGGAGAAATGCGAATGTTTACATATATGACCCTGCCGTCACTCGTGATATGGCGCACCTGGTTCATCGCGTCCGAGTTTCTGATCTCCCTGGCAAGGTCGCGGTTTTCTTCCCGTTCGAAAAGGTCGGTAAATGGTTTGCGCAGAATATCCTCTTTCCGGTATCCATAAACTCCGAAAATCATATCGTTGCAGTCGATAATTCTTAGTTCCCCGTCCAAAACAAAGATGGGGTTGGGAATATTGTTGAATATCTCGCGGTACTTCTTCTCGGATTTCCTGATTTCTTCTTCGAGCATCTTTCGTTCCGTTACGTCAACACTCATTTCCATGACTGCGGTGATGTTTCCACCGGCATCACTGATCGGTGAAGTACGGCAGATCCAGGTCGAAATCCTGCCATCCCTGGTTACTCCTGATTCCTCGCTCAGGTGGGATTCTCCGTCCTGGAACGTCATGAGAACCGGGCAGTGTGCGCACACTTCGGCCCGGCCCTTGTATATTTCATAGCAATAACCGCCGGGGTATGGATCGAAGGCATTTGCAAATTCCCTGTTATAGCGGATAAGCCTTAGCCCCCTGTCCTGGACAGTGATGTAGCAGGGCGCCTGTTCGAATAGCTCCTGATATTCGTCTCTTTGTTTGTTGAGCTCTTCTTGCTTTTGGCCTACCTGGGCCGCCATAGCATTTATGGCATGGGCCATCTGGCCGATCTCGTCTTCCCAGTGCGCATCGATCGGGTGGCTATATTCCCCTTGTGCGATACGGTGCGTCCATGCGATCAACTTCTTTATGGGCCGGTTTACAAACACAAAGAGAAATGTGACGATGATCGCTGAAGTGGCCAGAAAGCTGACGATCGCAAGGGCTATTATTCTTTTCTCATAGACCCTGATTCCTTCGTCGGTCTCCTTTAGTGAGACCACCACATCGAGTGCGCCCAGAACTTTCTTATTCTGGGGGTGAACGTGACAGCTCTCGGAGATGCAACTGGGTTCATTGTAGATCGGACTGATGATACCCAGGAGTCTGTGGCCCTCAGGGGACTTGAATGTCCGTGTTCTTGATGAAACAGGCAGTTCCTCCAGCGGCGGTTTCGTTCTGTGGCAGATGTCGCAGGCTTCCGCTTTTATGCTGGTTATTTTATCGACTTCGCTTGAGAAGCTCGAAAATTTGATCTGCCCCTGCTTGTTATAAATTCGAATATACTCGATGCCTTCCTGCTTGCCGATGTTCTTGGTTATCTCGTTGATATCGTCTCTCGAATTGAGCATCATCGCGTAATGGGTGCCCAGCTTGATGGTATTCCCGAGCCGGTCGCATGATTCAATGATGCTCTGCAGCCTGTTTTCTTTCTGGTAGTTTATGTTGAAGTACGCCCAGATGAAAATGCACACAAAAAGAACCAGCCCCACCAGGACTATAAGCTTGGAGATAAGACTGCTGTAGATTTTGGCTGCGCCCTTGAGCATGGCCGGCCCTGTTTCTTGCACATAGGAAATTATGTCGAAAAAGTATTCCGGAAACCACCCATCGATCTTTGACAAACGCCCGGTGTAACTAGTTCCCATCCGGAAACCCCGGATGAGAACTCCACGCCCCGCGAGGTTTCTGTGAGGAAAGGAGGTATTTTTCGTTCTGGCTAGGAAATCGAGGGGTTGCGCGGAGGCGTACTTGGGTACGCCGCACAAGCAAGCCCCGAAGATTGACACCGCCAGGGCGGAAAAGGACCCTTTCCGGATGGAAACTAACTAATAGCTCAAAACTCAAGGCTTATTCAAGGGCCGCATCCAGCATGGCCATAATCTGCCGGTCGCCGTAGCCCCGGACAACCGAGGCGCCGTTTGGGCAGATAGCTGCACACGAACCGCACCCCTGGCAGGCAAGCTGGTCAATCTCGATAATGTCCTCATCTTCATTCCGCCGCCGGGCGTCGTAAGGACAAGCGGCAATGCACCTTTCGCAAAGGGCGCATAAACTGCTCCTCACCTCGGCCACCACGCTTCCTGGCGGGACTTTTTCCCGGTTCAGCATGCACAGAGCCCGCTGGGCCGCCGCCTGCGCCATGGCGATAGATTCGGAAATGGACCGCGGGGAGTGCGCTACACCGCATATAAACACCCCGCGTTTGCGGGAATTTACGGGCTGCCACTTGTAATCGGCTTCCCGGAAAAAACCGTCCTCGTTCACCTCGATCCCGAATTGATCGGCCAGCATTCGCTGGTTGTTTGGAATAATCCCGGTACTGAGCACCAAGCAGTCAGGCTCGAGCACGATATCCCTGCTCAGGATCGGGTCCCGGGCAGTCATCCTTATTCCCCCTTCACCATTGAGAGAAACATCGGGCTTTCTTTCGGGTGTGTACTGGATAAAGACGATGCCCTCGCGTCTTGCCCGGGTGTAATAGGTCTCGAGAAAACCGTAGGTCATGATGTCACGGTAAAATATGTAGATGTCGAGATCGGGATTCTGCTCCCTCAGGAAAAGCGCGTTCTTGAGGGCTGAAGTACAGCATACCCTGCTGCAGTAATTTCTGCTTTCCTCGCGGGAGCCTACACACTGAATCATTGCAACGCTCTTGAGCTTCGCCGGGTCGAGCGCACCGCTTCTTATGCGGGCCTCGAGTTCGTGTTGGGTCAGAATGGATTCGCTCGCCCCGTAACAGTAGGCGTCGGTCTTCGCTTCCATTCCTCCAGTCGCCAGTATCGCTGCCGCGTGATCGAGCAGCTCAGGCCCTTTATCCTTAACTTCTATGGTAGTGAGAAAATTACCTGCGTGGGATTGCGAGTGTATAACTGAGGCGTCTTTGTGAACCGAAATGTTTGGATGATTTTCGTCCCCTGCACTCAACTTGTCAACGACATCCGCTACGGATGTTCCTTCGATGGTGCGATTGATGCCCCTCGCCATCCCACCCAGGCTATCGCTTCTTTCTACCAGGTCCACCTTGAATCCATGGTCTGCTATGGCAAGAACCGCGGTCATTCCCGCAATGCCGCCTCCGACCACGAGCGCCTTTTGAATGACCGGCAGCGGGGAAGCGGAACAGGGATTTGCGCCCCTCAGTTTCTCCAGCGACATCTTCAGAATGGTCTCGATGTGTTTCAGCGTCCGGCCCGAAGCATCTCGGCCGGGAAATGCCGGGGTCATCATCGATTAACAGGACTTTCAAGCCTTTGTGAGTGTCCATCGCCTGCCTGTGCCGCCCGAGATGGCGCCTATCCGGAAAACCTCGCAGGCGCCGCCGAAACCGATCTCAGCGCTCCGCGAGGCGCGGATTTGCCCAATTCTAGGGAGTAAGCTTATCTATTTCCCGTAATTTCTGCAAAGGTTTATAGCCCCTGGAACCCGGCTTTCGCGGGATTTTTGATCTCTGCTCTTTTCGGGCCGCAATCGCTCGATTCAGGGTATAGTGAGAATCGAATTACAAAATCGAGTTCCGGTTTCGCTGGTGTTCGTGCGGAATCACCGGATCTGACATCGGCGGTTTCCAGTTCGGATTTTTTGGCGTCAAAATCCTCTTGTAAAACCTCACATAAAGTGTGATTAAATGAAAACGCCGCCGGGCGCGCTGGGCCTTAGCCATAAGGAGTTCGGATGCATGGGGACGGCCTGAATTTTGCATCCTGAACCTGATCCAGCGGCCGATCAGAGCGCCGAATCTATTGAACAAACGTTCAATCGGGGGGAAACAATATGAAAGAGAGCAAATGTGGAATCTTGGTTTGCTCCCTGTGTTTGCTTCTGGCCTTCTCGGCTCCTGCACTCGGACAGCAAAAACCGGAGGCTCTGTCGCCAGCTCAGATCAAGGCACGGACGGAGGCCGCCAGGCGCGAACAAAGAAACCAGGAGTTCATCGCGGCCGTTGACGGTGGGGCCGCCGGCGCTGCTGTCAAGCTACTGGCCGCGGGCGCCGATGTGAACGGCAGGGACCGTGAAGGAATGACCGCGCTGATGCACGCCGCCCTGGGCGGCAATTCCGAATTGACCCGGCTGCTGCTCCGCAAGGGCGCTCAGGTAAACCTGACGGACATTTTCGGGGTGACCGCCCTCATGCAGGCGTCCTGGGCAGGCCATACCCCGATAGTTAAAATGCTCTTGGAGGCAGGGGCGGACCCGGACCTTCAGAGCATCCAGGAAGTTCCCAGTCTCAAGAAAGCGGGAGTCAACGCCCTGATGGGCGCCAGCATGAACGGCAACATTGAAGTGGTAAAACTCCTTCTCGACAGGGGCGCACGCGTGAATCAGCAGGATGCTCAAGGACAGTGCGCCCTTATGCACGCTTCGCAGGGAGGTTACCCGCAGCTTGTCGCCCTTCTGCTCAGCAGAGGCGCCAAAACGGAAATAAAGGACGAGTTCGGCAGAACGGCCCTTACGATTGCGACAATTTACGGCCAGTATGATGTGGTTTGCGTCCTCGTCTCGGCGGGCGCAAACGTTCACACCAAAGACGTTCACAATTTGAAGCCCATTGTTTACGCCTCCGCGCTGGACCGGGGCGAGATCTATAAATTACTTGAGGCGGCAATGGCCAGGAAGCCCTCAGCCACTCAGGCAGAATATTTCAGGCGCGCTCCGTGACAGGGGAATTGCAGATGGCCGGTTGGAAGCTGGAAAGAAGAGGCTCAGAGCGATTTAAGGTTGGATGGGCTGGTACGCTCACCTGTTTTTTTCCATGCCACGAAGAAAATGTCGATGTCAAAGTGACGGAGATCTCGGCAACGGGAGCGCGGCTGGAACTAAAGGCGCTCAAAGTCGGCCCGTATCATATAGTGATTGAAAGCGAATCGAGCCGGTTTACTTTGAAGGTCAGCCTGCCCGAGGCCGCCCTGTCCACACCGGTTAGAATAGTTTGGTACAGCAGTGACCCGGATAGAGACACGTTCAGTGTGGGTGTGATCTTCCTGCAAACATCCGAGGAACGCCGAGCGACAATCGAGAAGCTTTTGGCGGATGTTGCGCCTGGAACATCAGTCTAGAAGGGGCGGGAATACAGATTGTCCAACGCCAAAAATTTTCAGGCCATAATCATGGATGTTGACGGAACGCTCCTGGATACTCTTCAGGACCTCGCCGATTCCATGAACGCCACACTCAGCCATTTCGGCTTTCCCGTCCATCCGGTGGAAAACTACAGGCATTTCGTCGGGGACGGCATGGAGAACCTTGTCAGGCGCTCACTGCCGGATTCGGCGAAAAACGACCCTCGGCTGATCTCACGATGCCTCGAAATGATGCGGCAGACCTATGAGCGCAACTGGAAAGCGAAAAGCCGCCCTTATCCCGGAATTCCGGAACTTCTCGACGCGCTGACCGCGCGCGGCCTGAAGATGGCGGTGCTTTCCAACAAGCCCCATGATTTTACGCTGAAAGTCATAGCGGAGTTTCTGGCCGCCTGGCGTTTCGAGGCTGTTATGGGCGAACGTCCGCCGGTCCCCCGAAAGCCCGACCCTTCTTCAGCCCTGGAAATTGCCAACGTGCTGGGAGTGGAGCCTGCCGGCTTTCTTTACCTGGGAGATACCGCCACTGACATGAAAACCGCCAATGGCGCCGGGATGTTCGCGGTCGGCGCTCTGTGGGGATTTCGCAACGCTGAAGAGCTTATCGCAAGCGGCGCCGCAAGGCTCATCGGAAAGCCCGCCGAACTGCTCGAGCTGCTTTGACGGAAATCGGGGGACATCAGGGATGCCGCCGGTAGGAGCGGGCCATGCCCGCGAGGACGGAAGTCGGGGGACATCAGGGATGCCGCCAGTGAACCAGTGAAGTAAATGATCTGAATCTCGTTCGCTCAATCTGTACAAACTGCTGTTCGTGTTGATTCTATGCTGCACCTCCAATAAAGGGGACTGCTGGAATTTTGAAGGCTGGAATAAGAGCAGATTTCCCCTGATGCCGCGTTCTCTCGCCCGAAAGTAGCGTCGGTAGCATTTTTGTGCTTGACGCGCGACTGATTTCGGTATCAAAAAGAGTTTGAACTGAAATCCGCGAATTTCTATTGTGTGCCGGCTGGTGCGAGACCGCCGAAAGTTTCAGCGCAACGGGGAAAGAGTCTATGGAATTGAAAAGAGCCGCGGGGCTGTCGGTTGTTCTCATAATTACCCTTCTGTTCTGTTCCTTTGCCTTTGCCGAGGAGGAATTCAGCGCGACACTTCAAAAATTCGAGTATCGCATCCCTGACCTGACCGTGGTGGGGTCTCCGAGATGGTACACTATCAGGCCGAAAGACACGCTCCTGGACATAGCGAGGCGAAACGGCCTGGGCTTCAATTCGGTTGAGCTTCTCTTTCCAAAAATGGACGCGTGGATTCCGCCCAGGGGCACAAGGATTTTTCTTCCGACCCTCTGGGTGCTTCCGCCAAGTCAGCATTATCAACTGGTGATAAATATCCCGGAGCTTAGGATATACTTTTTCGACCAGCGCACTTCAACCGTTCAGACCTACCCGATCGGGATAGGCGACGAGGGATGGGAAAGCCCCCTGGGGACATATTTTATAAATGAGAAAAGACCCAATCCGTCCTGGTATGTTCCTGCTTCGCTCCAGGAAAAATATGGCATGGCGGTCATGCCTCCCGGCCCGGAGAACCCGCTCGGGGAATTCGTCATGAAGTTTTCAGCGGGCGCCTACGGAGTTCACGGTACGGCCATGCCCTGGGGAGTGGGACGGCTGGTAAGCCACGGCTGCATCCGCTGCTATCCCGAGCACATACGCATCCTGTATCCGCAGGTGCCAATGGGAACAAAGCTCGAGATCATCTACGAACCGCTTAAATTCGGCCGAAAAAACGGGCAGATATTTGTGCAGGCTTTTCCGGACGTCTATAAGAAAATTCCGGATTACGCGAAATATGCATTCGACAAATTAGCCCAGTATCCCTTTGCAAAAGACGTGGATCAGAAGAAATTCATGGTGGCGATGAGCCTTCAAAATGGAGTTCCGACCGATGTGACGCGCAGCTCCTATGAAGACAACTCTCTTAAGGTGTCTGAAATGACTCAGGAATAGGTTCAGCCGCGCTCCAGCGGCCCCAGCGCGGACGCAGTGGGAGCGTCCGGGCATTCAGCGGAGCCCCCCCTCGCAAAGCAATGGAGTATCCGCTGTCGCCGCCCCCCTCTCTCAGTGCATATGGGGCAATGGCTGAGCGAAATATTTCTTGATTTTGTAAAACAGGTGTCGTAGCATTCAAACTGTTTTGTTTAAGGAAGGCCGCATAGCTGGTCTAAAACACTGTAAAAAGTTCGAATGCGCTAATTTTTAACTCGAGAGGAGGTGGGAACAACACAGACAGCGAGGAGGGTTTTGAAAACCACACGGTAGTTAATCTTATTTGTCGGTTTCAAAGGAGGAAAGAGTATGAAGAGAATAGCGGCATTGTTGTGTGTTGTTGCATTGGCTTTTACGATGATCTCCGGTTGCTGCGGAACAACGGATTGCGCGAAGTGTACGGAACTTTGCCAGGCGGCTATGGATAAGGCTCAGGCAATCGAACAGTCATGTACGGCCAGCGCCAGAGCAGCCGAGGCTGCCGCAATGAGAGCTGAGAACGCCGCTCGCAGAGCCGAAGCCGCTGCTGACAAGTGCGAAGCGATGTTCAAGAAAGGCATGAAGAAGTAAGTTCCGCATTTCTTGTTCAAGAATTAAAGGCCGGGGGGATTTTCCACCGGCCCTTTTTTTGTGAGATGCACCGGTGCTCAAAGAGGGAATTAAACGGATCGTCCCGGGCTTAAAGCAATGATTTCTCCGCGTTCTCTGCTGCGGTGAACGTGTACTTTATCTTCCGCCGGCCGTTCTTTTCCTGAGCAAAATTTCATTCCACCCGGGCTTTATCAGGTCTTCCAGGATTGCCGCCCTCTCGAAACCCGCACGGCTGTAAAATCTTTGCGCCTCCAGGTTGAAAGAGGATACCGTAGCCCAGACGTTTGGCGATTGATATCGGCCCCAGACCCAGTCGATGATCCGGCCCCCGGTTCCTTTGCCCCGAAATCCGTCAAACAGGGCCATGAGTTCGATGAACGGCCCGAAAAGCCAGGGAGACCTCAATGCCAGGACCCCGGCGGTATTTTCTGAAATCATCACGACATAGCGGCTGAGCGCCGGGTCTGCGCGCAGAAGATAGAACTCGAAAGCCTCGGGCCTGTATCCCAGCGTGAGCCAGGGGTCCATCGAGCAGATTTTCACGCTTATCCCGGCCACGTCTTTCGATCTCAGAGGCAAAAGAGACAACTCTTTTTCTCCCTCGATTATCTCCATGTCATTCCTCTTTAAATATAACTGAAAAAAAAGCTATGCTGATTACCGGTCATTTCTGCCGGCTCTTTTTTATCAGCTTGCGGATCAAACGCAAGGGATTCCCTGCACGTATGTCGAATCGGCCTATAATTCGGCGAATTGCCGCCATCCTGGTGCTTGCCGTCTCTTTTGCCCTCTTTCAGCCGGGCCGTGCGGCGAAAAAGTTCACCCTTGCGCTGGATATCGGCCATTCACCGGGAGAAAAGGGAACTCTCAGCGCAAGGAACAGGGCCGAGTACGACTTTAACCGAAAGATGGCCCTGGAGGTCTTCCGAAGGCTGAAAAAGGACCCCCGCGTCGTGGTCTTCATAATAAACCCCAAGGGAGAAAAGATATCGCTGGAACGAAGGACCGAAATGATCAATTCAGCCGGGCCGGACCTCCTCATCTCCATTCATCACGATTCCGTGCAGCCGGTTTACCTTTCCGAATGGACCTGGAAAGGCGCGCCGGCGCTGTTTTGCGACAGATATCGGGGCTATTCGGTTTTCATCTCCGACAAAAACGTGATGCACGACGTCAGCAGGTCTTTTGCGGCTATGCTCGGCAGTCAGTTGAGAAAATCGGGCTTTGTGCCCTCCGCTCATCATTCTGAACCGATAAGAGGCGAGGGGAAGAAGCCTGTTGACGAACGGACGGGGGTTTACCGGTTCGATGAGCTTGCCGTGCTCAGCCATGCGAGATGTCCCGCTGTTCTCATCGAGTGCGGCATAATCAGGAACAGGAGCGAGGAGACCCTTCTTCGCAGCCGGGCATACCGGCAACGCATGGCGGGGGCCATCGCCTCGGCCGTTTCTGCGTTCCTGGACGCTGCGGGCAGATAAGACTGACGAGGAGACAGGGAGGCGCGGTGATGATTGCATGAAGTTGACATGGTCAGGGCATCTCAATGTTATATGAAATTCCTGAAACTGTAGGCGGGAGGATGTCAAAAAAAGCTACGGACCCGTTGGATTTCCTCCACCATTCCTGACTGCGTCAAGATCATGAAAAGCCGCCATTTCAAAGCCGCGTTCGGTAAAATTATTATCAAAGGTAAAGGCCGTTGTGATCTCGCGCACATCCATGATTTCAAAACTGAGGCAGTCGGTGAGGCTCACGCTTCGGCTCCCTTCAACGTGCAGCCGCTGCATGGCCTGAGTGTGCCACCTCTCATCCACCCAGACAACATCCAAAATCGGCATGATCTTGCGATTGAAGTCCCATACGGCTTCAAGGGTTACTCTCCGCTGTAGAAGAGTCAGAGTCTCGATGAGTACATAGGAGCTTGTCAGTAGCAATGTGTTGTTTTCCACGAAGTGCTCGAAGTTTACCCTGGCGCGAACATGCATGTAATCATCACGGACCAGCAGGGCAAACAGTGCGGAAGTATCGGCGAATACAATCATGACTTGAATTCCTCTTCAAGATAGCGATCATGTTCGATGGAGACGTCATGAACGCCGGATCTGTATTTTCCAACTGCCGCCAAGGCTTGCCGATACAGCGTGCGGCGGTTGGGCTGCTGTTTCAAAAGGAACTGGTCCAAAGCTTTGCGGATGATGGAGGCTATGGATTCGTTGCTTTCGTGTGCCATCTCTTTGAGCAGAGAGACCTGTTCATCT
>JBEKXG010000007.1:0-27511 GCA_049512295.1 Syntrophobacteraceae bacterium | reverse complement strand
CCAATCTGAAAACCCAATCTGAAACCACATGACAAAGAATGGGTCGTCTTTATCTCTCAATCCGCGCCTCGATGAGTTTGTACCCGTATTTTATCGGGATCATACTTACAATTATGAAACCGGCAGCTTCGCAGAGTGCTCTGAATTCATCTTCGGTACGTTCACGTCCGCCCGTGACTGCCATCATATGCAAATCTATCAAAATCACCCGGGGATCATTATCAACCCCGGCCGGCAGAACGTGTTCGATCAGGAGCAGCTTGCCGTTTTCATTCAATGCCTTACGGCAATTCTTCAGGATGGCAAGGCTGCGTTCATCGTCCCAGTCATGAATAACGCTCTTCAGGATGCAGGCATCAATTCCGCCGGGGATACCCTCAAAAAAGCTCCCCCCGACGATCCGGCACCTTGAGACGATTCCCTCGGCTTCTACTAAAGGCAGGGCCCCTGCAATTACGTGTGGTTGATCGAACAGAATGCCGGTAGCCGCGGGATGGGCCTTCAGAATGGCGGCAATCAGCGCTCCATGGCCTCCACCTGCGTCAAGAATGACATGATATGGCGAAAAATCATGCACCTTTAGAAGATCCACGGCGACACGGTTCGCCATTGATTTTAGCCACACATTAAAATTATGATCGAGTACGGTATGCTGTTTCCTATGTTCCCATTGACTCATGCCAAATACATGGTCAAATGCAGTCTCGCCGGACATTACACTATGAACGAGGCCCAGCCATGCGCTCGTAAACTCCTCACCGCACAGGATTGCCAAACCGCGAAGGGAGTCTGGCTTACCAGTCTGCAGGGATCTTCCCAGCCCGGTCAGTTCAAAAAGCCCTTCGGGACTTTCCTTGCATACTCCGAATGCTGCCAGACCACGTAAAACGCGGTGAAGATAAGGCTCGTGCGCTCCTAACACTTCGGTCAGTTCGGAGCTGCTGCGTGGCCCATTAGCCAGGAGATCGGCAATCCCGAGCTTTGCTGTCAGATACAGCAGGGCCGTGCTGCGATAGCCATCCAAAAGGTCATGGATTGTCAACGGATTAACGGGTCGGGGTTGAGTTTTTGTCCGGTCCTTCCCCAGCCAGACCATTGTCAACCCGATCAGGGTGACCAGAAAGAACACGATTGTTTCCAACACGGCTGACTTTCCCCGTGCCATTAGCGGTGCCGCAAAGCACACGGCAGATGCGATAACTAGAAGGGAACCGAATACCTGTAGGAATTTAGACATAAACAAATGCCGTATGGAGCTGTTTTCAATCCTAAGCCTGAATGCTGATTGGAACGAACCGCCTGAAAAGGGGCTTTCTTTACGATTTACTTTCGGAAGAGGGACCAGATCCCGTCTGCCAGATCGCCGACAGTTCGTGCTGTGGCTTGGGCCGTACCCGGCCCGAACATCGTTCGGTTTATGTCCAGAATGGCCGCCCGGCCGTCATGAAGGGTATAGTCAATTTTGCCGTAGTCCAGGCCGAGCCTATCGCGGAGATCGATCACCTCATCCGGAACCGCACACCCCTCCTCCACGACAGTACATCCCGCTCTTTTAAGAAACGGCTCCGGGCCGGCCACCCGGACGCTACGCGTACGGTCCCCAATAAACAGGTAATGGCGAACAAAGTATCTGTCGCCTTCCTTTTCCGGCAGGAATTTTTCAACCACAAGCGCCCGATTTCGGAACACGCCGGCCGGAATATTCTTGAGGCTTTCGAAAACAGGGTACTTTTCAAGTTGTCTTCTGCACGCAAACTGCCCAAGCGCTTTCTCGGACTTTAGCAGTATCTTCCGCCAACGTCTAGCAATTCGAGGATACCGGCGCCCGAAAAGGTTGTATTCCGGCCAGCCCCCGGCGTTTTTGTCGGTCTTCACTATGACAGGTCCAGGGTAGTTCTCTATTCCCCGAAGCAGGAGCGTGCTGAAGCTGCGTTTCGAGATATCCAGAACCCTGCGGTTTACGACGACGGGCAGAGTCTGTAAAAACTTGGCAAATCGGCGAGGCGTGAGCGTAAGGTCAATATGCGGAATCACCAGGTCGGCATCGATGCGTCCGATGCCATTGATGCACGAGACGGTAAGTCCTTGCCTCTGCCATTCCATGCGGAGGGCATCCAGCAAATATGCCTTTTCAAGCCGTTGGTGCTCGTGGAGCAGAATGACTATGCTTTTCAAAGCCTTACTTTCGCGATTCTCATTTGACGCTCAAAAATCACAGTCGGGCAGCGCTCACTCAATTCGTAGGTTGGTTCACGAAGATCGTGGAATTTGAAGCCGCCTTGCCCATTGCAGAACAAAGCGGAAAGCTGGTCCGGCATCGAGAAATAGTATCTTGCCCGCGAGCCTCGGTATGCGTAGATGGCCGCTATATGGCTGAACGGCCAGCCAAGCCTGGAGGCCAGTTTTCTCAAATCCGGAGCCGCTGCTTCGAGCACGCGCCAAACAGTATCTAACTCCACGCCTTCATCGGCGCTTTTCATCAGGGACATACCCAACCGGAGTTTGAGAACATTCAGGTTTGATATCTTGCCGTCCATAAGGTCTCGGATAACCGAGTCCGGAAACTCCTGGTGTCGAGGTGGGATATAGAGACGGAAAATGCAGATTCCCCGATCCGAAACGACCTTTTTTAAGAGGTGAGTAAGCCGATGTAGTTCCTCCGGAAAGGCAAGCAGATGCAAACCTCCATCGCAGAGCACGATATCGCGGGAATTTTCGGGGAGCCTCATGCATCTCCAATCGCTACACAATACCTTGTCTCTCGGTCCGGGCCAGACGTAGTCTATCATTTCCTGCGTTCGATCCACGGCAAGAAAGTCTGTTCCTGCCGGCCAGGGCAAGTGAAAAAGTTCCGGAGTTACGCCAAGCATCAAGACGCGCGGCGGTCTTCCTTGATCACGGCTCCATTGGAGTACGGCTTCCAGGCAGAAATCTAGATCTTGAGCCGACGGGCGCAGGGGTATTCCTATAAGGCGCCAGTGCGCCGCAATTTCAGGCCACTGGCCGTTGCGGTCACGTTCTACCGCACTGCCTGCACCTGCTTGATTTGCGGCTGCCATTGTAAGCAAGGAATCCGCCAAGACTGCCTTCCTATGCGCGGTAATTGTCAAGATAAAACCCCGATCCTATCCCACGTTATTTCCGCAAACTTGTTCGACCTCAGGGATAGATTAATCAAGTCAAAGATGCAATTATTTTCATGTGGTGCTCAACCACTTCTTCATTGGTCAAGACCTATGGGTCCCCCGCCAAGCACCATCGCTTTGCCCCCGACGGGAAATCCTGAATTGAGAACACTCAAGAACGCTACGCTCATTGGCTCAAGACAAGAGGCCATCACCAGATCCCAATCGGTTGGATTCTTCCTGCTTATGTCGGCTAATTACCGGGGGTTGCCTGTGTGTGTTCCGCAATGGTTTCGGGATCGTCGCCGATATCTATGAATTGGCACTGCTGCATACATGACGGGCACACAACGGGTGGCGTGTGCATATATTGAAGCAAGTGGCACCCCCTACAGTTGGCATATTTGCAGGAGGGGCAGCGCTCGGATTCGGTAGAATAATTACAGCATGAACATTTCCAGTTGTGCACGATCCTCATCCTCGTGGCATATTTATAAGCTCAGACTGTAATCATTCTTACATTTTCGCACAAGGTTGTCTTCGAACGGGTTTAGCGCAAACTTTGAGCCTATTTTCAATTGCGATTCGGAGAGCGATTTGGGACCAAGGCCGACCAAGGGGAAAAATCCAGCAGAATTCACAGAGACTGATTGGATCGGACAAAAGCCGGATTTGAGGATTTTTGATTCTCAAAAGGGGAAAGGTAGGATTTGGAAAAAAATTTCACTTCTCTCAAAATTCAAATTACCGGAATGAGCGCGGAAGAATCGAATCAAGAAAGGTAATTGATTGCGATTGGAATAAGGCGACTATGATGAGTGGTATTGATAAAAGCGGGGCTATGGCGGGGCTGGAAGGCAACTTTCCCAGCCCTCTAAAAGTATTCCATAGCCTGTAAAGTGTTGGTGCCTGAGGCGGGAATCGAACCCGCACTGATATAGACGGGGCAAGGATTTGCAGAGGACTGCACGACTTGTGCAACACAGGGTCCATTTGGTGGCCTGGGCCGCGAGCTGGTCAACCTCCGGTGAGGGGGTTTAGGTCCCTTGCCATTTTGTCCAGTTTGCGGGCGCTGTTCAACCCGAAAAGTGAGGCGGAAATTGCGGGGAATTGTCCAGTTACTTGATAAGTGTTAGCTTGGTCTTCGACCATCATTACTTCCACGACTGCTGAAGGGCCTGTGACTTTGCTCATCATACTACCATCGGGTTTTGAAGCGACCCTAACCATAAGTGGAATTGCACTATCGTCACTCCATAAATTGATCTGAATCTTTGCGAAGCAAACCATCGGCGGTGGCGGAACTAACTTGGCTTGAAAAATTCACAAATTCCTATTTCAAGACCTGACCCCTCGTTTTACAACGGACCACTGTGCATGACCTTGAGGATCCGCTCCAGATCCTCATTGAACAGGTGGGCACTCTCCAAGATCAAGCTTCTTTCAGAGGACTACCACGGTTTTTATAGCATCAACCAACCCACTGATCTGGTGAACGGTTACACTTTTGCAGGCCTCTTTGGAGCGTTACGATGAACCCAAGGGTCCTACGCGCCTGCTCACACCGGGTACCGCAGTCGGGCCTGTTCCGAGCCTTACCGTTTTGACCCCGCCCAGCTTACCTCGTTGAAGAAGCTGATATCCAGGTGCGGCGGGTTCACCGAGCGATCCAGAAGAAATGTCGTGTCTGTGCTCGCATTCAGGATTTTGCCCATCGCCTGTGTCAACGATACCTCCACCATGGGTAGCCTAGCGTAGTTAGAGGTGATCCGCACACGATCTTTCCCGATCCGTGTGACGGTCACGGTGACATTGCTCTTGCTTGAGCCCTTGGAATCGGAAATGACATCGCCAAAGTACGTGCCCTCCGCAACATCCGCCAGATCAGGCTTATGCTTCGCGGTATTGGACTGCGCGTAGGCGGTAAAAGCCGACAAAAGGGCTGCAACACTGACTAAGAGAACGCAACAGAGGGAGCTTGTTCGTTTCATGATCGATCCTTCCATGGGGTGAAAAAATGATAATAGCGCGTCACCTGCGCCGCGCAATAAACGTCAAGTGCCACGATATCGAGTTACAATTCTCAAGAACATAATCCGGAATAATGCATCAAATTCTACGCTATGCATCCAAACTGCATGTTGAGATCGGATTTTTGCCCGAAAAACTTCCGCTACGACTCCGAAACCCTTAAAAACCATACGATTTTCAGATCGGACATGCAAGAGATATCTCAGTGAGATCCGTTTTTGCGCTTTCAGGACGCACTTCCATCCCCGGAGTTTTATAGCCCGCTTTCCGCCTACCCGAGTTGAGGGTCTCAGACGAATAGAATGCGATAGTACCGGGCTAGTGGAAAAGCCGACGCAACGTGAACATACCACTTCCTGGCATGGTACACCACCCTGGCCCCAACCTTCACAAGCCGTCTGATGATCGAGTCTATGGATGGCTTGACGCTCTCGCCCCAAGTCATATCCAGGCAAATGCGGCAGGGCGGGTGACGGGCCTGAATATCAGGAGGGAAAATTTGTAAAAGAAAATAGGGCGAGTACTTTTGGGAGGCTTGATATCAGGCGAAAGCCGGGGGTGTCTGACGGACGCACGTATGACCGGGGGTATGGGTTGGGGGATTTTGCATACAAACACAAAGGACTTAATGAAGACGGGTGGAGTGCTATCTGAGGCAAAGGCGTCGGACGGGGTGTAGGGGTGGTGCCCGGTGTACCCCCGAGCAAATGATCGGGTAGGGATGGGGCTGTACTTGGACGGGTGTTTGTCAGACAAAATGGTCGAGGTTGGAAGGCTGCATAATTAATGATTAAGTGTCCCTTGTCTGTTGCATTGGCTTTCAGTGCGGCTTTCGAGCTATCAGGACCCGGAAAGTGACGGACGAAGTGACTGACGGGGTCCAGTTAGATTTGCTCGGGTTGCACTCGCACACCGGCCCCCACTCCTCTCATGAGAGGGAGCTTGGGTTGTGAAAAGTGTAGGTTTGACCCCACTCCTCTCATCTGGGTCCACAGCCACAAAAAACTGCTGATAGACCGTGATGATCTGTGTCGTCTTCATTACCTGTCCTGCGGAGATAGCCGCCATGGAATTGGAATGCTTTGATCACTTCTGCTCGTAATATTCTTCAAAGCCTCAAATTGCTGCTGCGTCAAATGGCCTCGGGAGAGGAGATTTTCAAAAAGCTCATATGGATGGCACACTCTCCCCCTTCCAAGCTCCGTCAGAGCAAGCATCACCGCATGTTTGTCTCGCTAGACTACGACTGAATCCCCACTTGGGTCAGTCAGCGCCCAAGCTATACTCTCATGCTCTGCGAGGTTCGCCGTCCCGCCAGTCCGGGTACGGAGATGGTTATATAAAATGATGCCAGCCTCACTGCCAACGGTCACCGTGAAAGATGCAATGATTGCTGCTCCAGTAGTCCCGGACATTATGGCGAGCATTGACTGCCTGCGTACGTCCTGACTAGCTGCCTGAGCAGTCGCGCTCGCTAATAGTAACTCGTCCTCTGGCCAAGTGGACAGATCGCTTGCAGGTACGACCCGGGCTATGTTTTCAAATACCATATCGTCAAGTATCCACTTCATGCCACTTGCCTACCTCCACGCGAGCAACTCCTTGGCTCGTCCAAATGAAATGACGGAGTTCTCCAACGCCTCTACCACCAACTTTGTAGCCAAGCCTTCCATGAGTGGTGCAAGATTTTCGCGAAGTTCCGGATAGGAACGTAGCAGGGAAGAACCGATTTCCTCTCTTTCAAATCGGTCCATAGGCATGTCTGGTTGAATATCGGCTGCATATAGACCATCGGCAGTCTCAGATTCTATCAGTGCGCAATTTTTAGCATGCCAAATTGCTCCCTCAAATGACAAACCCCAATACACGGCCAACTGACCAACTAAATAAGCTGGATCTCTTGGCGGAAGATACGTAATATTTGCCCATTCGCGAACCTGTCTTCGAGGTGCTAGGAAAGCCGGAGCAAAACCACGAGCGCGTTGTTCCAGCGCTTCCTGCCAATTACACACACCCATTGCACACGTCACTCTTGTGGCAATGTCTGCTTCGCCGCCATCATGTAGTAAATGGCACATCTCATGAGCAAGAATAGCTCGACGAGAGAGGCTGTATTGGACCCGCGTTGCGCCAGTGTTCAGCAGTATCACCGGAACGGCACCAGATTCCCAAATGCTCGCTGCTTCAATCCCAGGAGTTGAAAGTTTTGTGCGAGCGATGTGTATACCTAGTTGTGTTAACATATACTCAAGCTCGAAGATAGGCCCCTCTGGTGGGGCTAGCAGCGCCCTTGCTGCTTCACCCAGTTCGTAGCCATGCTCCCAAGGTTGAAGGCGCCGCAAAGGTGCTTGAAGGTCCCGATATCGGTCGAACGGAGATTGTTCGCCTTGTGCGGACAACACCTCTGCCAATGCGAGTCCGATCTCGCAAGCTGTAGCCAGTAGACGGAGATCGGTTGGCGTCAAGATATCCGGATCTTCTAACGCTGCACGAAAACGAGATACACTTCGTGTCGGTGTATTGCCTTCACCGTGTAAGAGGGCAGTAGGGGAAATGGCCAGCCCACGACAAATTCGCTCAAAGTCAGTGACCGGGAGATCATCCCTGGCTTCTTTATCTTCCAACCAGTTAGGTGTTTCACCACACCATTGTGCGGCTTCTTTCAGGTCAGCACTGAAAGCCTCCCTCCGTTCGCGAAACAGATGTCCTATAGAATTCATCTGAAGCACCCCTGATTGGCTATCATACAGTCAGTATCTTTTTCCTTGCGGGGTTCTTGTTGTCAAGTGAGCAGCTCCTTAAGTCCTTGATCAACAGTTTGCAATCTCTCATATTCCTTGTCTACCTGATGGCGGACTGTGCAAAAAAAGAACATTAATCCAGAATAACGCGTCAAGTTTTGCGCGATCGATTCGAACCCCACTTTGGGGTCGGTTTCTTCCGGAAAAACTTCTCGAACAACCCCTAGCCTGCGAAATCATACGATTTCTCAAGCGAGATGTCAATGAGACTGATTTTGTGATTTCAGGATGCATCTCCATCCCCGGAGTTTATAGCCCGCCTCCCTCCTAGCCGAGTTGAAGCGTCAGGCGAATAGAATGCGATAGGGACGGGCGGGAAAAAGGCCTATTCAACTTGGCGGGGAAAGCTACTGGGCCGACAGGTTCCCACCATGATGAGGTCCAGATAGCCCATGAGAATCGCTCATGGCCTCTAGGATGCCTCACAATCGATCATCCCAAGTCATCCTGTGGGTTTGGAAAAAAAGAGAAGACCAAGTGCAAGGTGGATGAATGGGCCATGATCCTTTATCCTCGACTTCGCGCGGGTCGCGGGGAAAAAGGACTGATTCCCGGAGAGCGGGAAGGCGGACCACTGGAAAAACGCGGAACAGATTCCCTTTTTCGTCAATCCATCGATTTACTATCTCATCTAAACCAGTGCCTGGGGCGGGAATCGAACCCGCACGGAGACAAGCCCCAAGGGATTTTAAGTCCCTTGTGTCTACCAGTTCCACCACCCAGGCAAAAACACAAGTCGGAAACATTCGTTTAAATAGCACAAGAGGCCGATCCAGTCAAAGCTCTACGTTTCAGGGGGGCCGGGATCGGTTTCCGGATCCCGTGACCGATGCGGTTGACAGGAAACGAAACTGGCTTTACGTTTCTTCTAACTGGTTATTACACTGCGATTTCACGTTGATGTAGCATTTAGGTGAATGACTATTTGACATTTCAGGAGATAGAAATGAGCAAAAAACTGATTCTCGGAATAGCACTTTCGCTGGTGCTTGTCAGCGGCGCCTTCTACGCCGCGCAGGCAGCGTGTTGTCTGCCAAGCTTTTCTTTTTGCGGCTTGTTCAGTTGTGCCGGCCATGATAACGACCAGGACATAGGAGACTACAACCCATTCCCTCAGAGGGTCCACGCTCTCGGGGTTATGAATTGCTGCGGGGAAACGAATGACTCGGACACCGGGACGATGCACTACTAGGGCGGCTCAAGGACGGGCCCAGACCCTTCAGATAAAACACTAACGTAATGGTTCACCACAGAGGCTCAGAGAACACGGAGGGGAGCAAAGGCCATAGAATTGATAAGTACGCCGAGCTTCCAGCCACGAATAATGTTGCTCGATTATGTTATTTAAATCCATCTCGATGGCCTCCGTGCCTCTGTGGTGAATAAGGTCATAGAATTCTGCGGCGTATGCCGTCCTTCAATAGCGGCACATTGAAATTGATGAGCAGGCCGAGCTTCCAGCCTCCCGGTTTTAGGCAGGCGAGCAGTTGTGCTTCATGAATCGGTTCGATGGACGACGACGATTTGATTTCGACTACGACGGACGGTAACCGCAATCCAACGCGACCCCTTTATATTCGACCGGCAATGCCGACTGCCTTTCAAAGCCGAGGCCGCGCAACGCCAACTCGCGACACAAACTCTCCTCGCAGACCGATTCCAGCAGTCCCGGCCCCATTACCCTATGTACCTCGATCGCAGCCCCAATAATCTGCTCTGTTATGTCATTTAAATCCATCTCTGTCTCGAAAAGTTTTATCGCGGGCGATACCTTTTGCGCTTCGCGCCCGGATAACGGGTTATCCGGGCTACCCGTGTGTTTACACAACGTTACGCCCTTCACTCTCGAAAACTTCATCGCGGGCATGGCCCACCTCGCGGAGCGTGGAGTTCTTTTCATGGTTTCAGGGCGGCCCGTGGGGACATGAATAACTGTCAGGAAAAGTGCGCGGCAAACAACAGATGGGTTACGCTCCCGCTCCACCCATCCTACGGCCTTTTCATGGTTTCGGGTGCCCGGAGGATCATGAGGGACTGCAGTGAACGCTTATTGATTTTGCCGGGGTTTTTCCTTTCGTGGATACCGGATACCGCCGATCTCCACACCTCGCGGAGCGTCGAGATTGTATCGAGGGCATGGCCCCGGGAGCGCAGCGCGGTCTCGACCCTACGTCAGGTACGCCTTCGCCTGGCGGTGGACGGCGGGGCTGGTCCGGTCGGAGACACCGCTGACGATCCGCTCCAGGGCGGCGGTCACCAGCCCCTGGAGATCGGGCTTCATCCTGCGCACGTGCTGAAATGTGTTCAACATGCGCGCGGCGTTCGTGTAGTTGATCGGCGCAAGCTCGATGACTCTATCGGCAATCCAGTTTACTCCCCGCTCGTTCCAGATCATCCGGTTATTGCTCGCCATGGTGAGGAAAAGTGCGCGGCACCATGTCGGATGAGTAACCTGGAAGGTCGGCCTGCTGCGTTCCCTTTCGATCTGCTCGAACACGTCATCGCACGTTCCGCCGGCAATGACACGAAGGTAGTTGGCGTATCCCGTTATATTGGAATGCCACCGGGCGTATACTTCCTCCAGAATATCGAGTCTTTCGGGGGCGGAGCTGCGATTTAAGGCGGCGAGGGCCGAGACCTTGTCATTCGCGGCAGTGGCGCGGCGGAAGTGATCGAGAACGGCCATGTGGCTCTGTGTGGAGTTCTTTACAGCTATGAGTTCCAGCAGCACGTTTTTGAGCTGCCTGTCTTCGAGGCCGTCCAGCAGGCTTTGCGCGGACCACAGCCCGTAGGTGTCGAGACTGTCGAACTGTTCCTGCAACTCCCGGTGATAGAGATTGTGAACGGCGAGCATGAGTTGTTCTTTTGCCCTCACAAGTTCGGGGAACCATGCGCTGTAGGCCCGGTCCATGGGCTGCTCGTCGATTCTCAGAAAAAATGTCTTCAACGCGGGCGAAAGGGAGCCGTCCGAAAGGATTTCTCCATACAGCCCCAGCCACAGGGGATCTATTTCTTTGGTCTCACCGAGGTTGAGTAGCTTCTTGCGTTCGATATCGGTGAGCATGCGCATCGCGTCGACGCGGCAGTAAAGGTTCGGGTCGATCTTTGCCTGCATCAGGAGCGTCTCGACGTTTGCGCTCCGGTTTACGAAAGTCCCGTAGAAGGAATAGTCCCTGTTGATCGACGCGAAAGCGGGCGGGGCCGGGAGATTCTCGAAGGCAAGTTCGGCCTCCGGTTCGTTCAACTCGAACACCCGATCCGTTCCGGGAATGTCCCTGCCTTGCAGATCGACCAGCGCGAGCCGGACGGGAACGACGAAAGGGGGTTCCCCCTCACCGGTTTCCTGGCGCAAACCGATGTGAAATGTCTTTTTTTCGGGGTCCCACGAAGTTTTGGCGCGCACCCCGGGGTAGCCGATCCTGTAGAGCCACTGTTTTTTGAACTCGTCGAGCCGCCTTCCGGAAACCTCCTCGAAGCATTCGAAAAACTGGCCGGTATTTGCGTTCCCAAAGCGATAACGCGTGAAATAGAGGGCCTTGCCGGCTTTGAACTTTTCTTCTCCAAGCAGCAGGCGCAGCATGCGGATAACTTCGGCCGCCTTGACATAGGTGACCCCGTCAATGAGTTCGTCCGGGGCATTGAACCCCTCGCGCACGATGCGGCCGGCATGTCCCGCGTCCTCTATGGCCAGCGGTCCGAGAAGCGGACTTCGAATGCTCTCGACCTGGTTGAGCCTGACCACCGCCGGATTGAAAACGTCCGCCATGAACTGCCTTTCGACGTCCACCGTGTAGGCTTCATTGAGCCAGACGTCAAAGGGGGTCTCCATAGTCGTCTGGGAGCCGCACTGGTTGTGTTCGAACTCATGAACGATCACCGCATGGGAATAAAGCAGGAACTGGTCGAGCGTGTGTTCGCCGATCAGCGCCGCATCGGTGACAATCGTAGTGTTTCCGGCATTTTCCATGCCTCCGAAATTTGACCTTCCCATGCAGATAGTCCGATATGTATTGCCCGTATATTCATAGTCCTGGGTTTCTTTGACCCAGAGGACAGACCTTTTGAGGATTTTCATCGGGATTTGCGCGCCGTTGGTTTCGCCGGGAGGAACAAGGTATTCGAGATTGACGACGCGGCCGTTATCATAGACGACCTGGTCCCTTAGAACGTCCCAGGTCCCGGCGCAGGCGATGAAAAGGTAAGGGGGCATCGGAACGGGGTTATTGAAAGTGATGATCTGCCTGTCAGGTTCACCCGGCTTGCGAACGGGAACGAGGTCCGGGTTGGCTGCGGGATCGATGTTGCCGTTGCTTATAAGATGCGTATAGGCTACATCGGCTTCCAGGGACGTCCTCATAGTACACTTGGCGCGGCAGTCATCGAAGATGGGCATGATCCTCTGAAAGCCCCATTGCTGGCATTGAGACATATACTGCTGGGGCGCTCCGGGCGGAGTGACGTCCTTATAGATGCCCTCCAGGACGTAATCCGACGGGCGGCAGACCGACCTGGTGCGGACGGAAAAAGTCTTTCCGCCCGGCACCTGGCGCGGCAGAAAGACCATCAGCCTGTTTTGATCGGGAAAATACTCATATTGAATGGGGTCTCCGGGCGAGCCGGGGCCGGAACACCATTCGACGCTCAGGATTACCAGGTCGCGGGCATCGAGTGCAATCCGATCGAGGTCCTGCCTGGCGGTCATCCGGAGGCAGTTTGTCGCTTCGACCCTGTCGTCGAGGAAGTTAAGGGAGATGTCGAGATGTTCCAGACGTACGGGAAGTTCGCCGAAGTCCTCGCGAAGATATTTATTTTTTTCGTCCGGCAAGTTGGTCCTCCTTGGAAAGTGTCTTATTTCTCATCGAGCATCCGGCCGCGTAAGACCGGATTGCCGCAAAAACGGCTGTGGATAAGGTCCATGGCCCTGTCGAGCCGCTCCTGCCTGCCGGTTTGATCCCGGGCAGCGTCAATGGTCATTTGACGAGGGCCGGAAGAAAGGTTCGAGACGCCTACTCCCAGCAATCGCACCTTTCGAGTCAGGGTAAGGTCCCTTAAGAGCTGCCGAGCGGCCTTGAACAGCACGTCCGTGGTGTCGACCGAATCGGGCAGCGTGCGGCTCCTGGTGATCGTCTTGAAATCGGAGAGTTTTACCTTCACGGTAAGCGTCCTTGCCTTGAACCCGAGCTTGCGCAGTTCCCGGCCGACTTCCTCGGCCTGGGACAGAAGCATCTTCTCAAGCTCGGCGATGCTGTCGATATCCTCCGGGAAAGTCTGTTCGGCGCTGATAGATTTTGGATCGCAGTAAGGTTCAACAGCAGAATTATCTATCCCCTGCGCCTTTTCGCAGAGGGCGGCGCCCCATTTGCCGAATTTCCTGCCCCAGAACGAGGCGGGAAACTTCAGGATGTCCGAGGCAAAAACAATCCCCAGCGTCTTCAGTTCTTCTCCCGTCTTTTTGCCGACCCCGGGGATTTTGCTCACCGGCAGTTTGTGGAGAAACGGCTCTACCTGCTCCTGTTCGAGTATCGTGAGCCCGTCGGGTTTTTTGAGATCGGAGGCGATTTTGGCCAGGAATTTGTTTGGCGCTATTCCTATCGAACATGTAAGGGAAGTGGCCTCGCGGACCGCCGCTTTTACCCGGAGCGCCAGGGCGACGGGAGGTCCGTGGAGCCTTTCGGTCCCGGTAATATCCGCAAAAGCTTCGTCGATTGATACCTGCTCGACAAGAGGCGACGTCCCGCGCAGGATTACCATGACGGTGCGGGACACCTCCCTGTAGCGGTCCATCCGGACCGGAAGGAAAATCCCCTGCGGGCAAAGCCTTCTAGCCTGGAAAACGGGCATGGCGGAATGAACGCCGTAGCGCCTGGCTTCGTAGGATGCCGCACAAACCACCCCGCGCATCGAGCCGCCCACCATGACCGGCTTTCCGCGCAACTCGGGGTTGTCCGACTGTTCGACGGCCGCGTAGAAGGCGTCCATGTCCAAGTGCATTATTCTTCTTGTCACTGAATTCACTTTACGAGCATAACCGGGCAGTGGGAAAGGACCCCGACCTTGAAGCTGATCGTCCCCCAGCCTTCGGTGGCGTTTTCGGGATCGAGTTTGTGCGACCTCATTATAATCAAATCAACCTGATGTGCGGCCGCAAAATTGAGTATTTCGTAAACTCTTTTTCCGTAAAGTATTTGCTTTTCGATGCCGACGCTTTCGGGGCCGTATTTGGAGATGAGCTTGTCGATTGTCCTGCCCGCACGCGCGCCAAGTTGTCTGTAGAATTTCTTGAAGTCCTCGGAATCGGCTTCCTCGACCGTTTCGATTACGTGAAGCAGAGTAACCGCAGCTTTATTTTCGAGCGCCATGCTGAAGGCTATATCCATTGCTTTGCGGTTTCTTTCCGTGAGGTCCGAAGGTACCAGGATATGTTTAAACATTTGCGCCTCCGAGGTTACATGAAATAGCACGGATTAGACAAAAGCCGGTTCGGTGACGAAAATTTAAGATTGAAGCAAGCCGATATCCAGATGGAAAATTGACTTCCTTCCTCTGAATCAATTGACAATGCAGGGAAAATGAGTTTTTTTGGTGTCACTTCGCGGGGAATCGGCGAGGAATCCCTTGCCCCATTGTCCATGTTTGCGGATTTGCGGACCCATGCAGAAGAGCTTGCTGAATCATGTCATCAGTCAGGAAGACGGGAGTTTACCTCATAGGCGCGCTCGGTTCCATCTCCTCTATGGTGGTGGCGGGCGCGCTGGCGTTGAAAAAGAAGCTGGCGCCGACAACCGGAATGGTTACCTGCTCGGCGATCTTCGACAGGGTGGAGCTTATCGATCCGGCCGGCCTTGCATTCGGCGGCTGCGATATACGAACAGAGGCAATCTCTCGTGATATTTTCGAAAAAATGATCCCGGTCTCGCCCGCAATTCTGCTGGAAATCAAAGCTGAACTGGAAGAGTTTCAGCATAAAATCGATGGCGGATGCGCCAAAAACTGCGGCGAGGCCATAGAAAAGCTTGCCGGTCCTGAAAATGCGAAGCAAAAATGTCTTGAGGAAGAAATAGAAGACATGCGCGGCAACTTGCAGGCATTCAGGCGCAAGTACGCGCTCGATGAAGTAATTGTCGTAAATCTTGCATCAACGGAACCGCCCCTGGACCTCGAGGCCTGCCATTTCGAACTTGCTTCGCTCCTAAAGCTCATCGCCGGAAATGAAAGGGAAAAGGTCCGGGCCAGCACTCTTTATTCCTGCGCCGCAATCTTGGAAGAGTGCGCATATATAAACTTTACGCCCTCAAACGGCGCTCTTCCCCCGGCAGTCGTGCAGCTTGCGGCTGAAAAAGGCGTTCCGGTCATGGGAAACGACGGAAAAACGGGCGAAACTCTGGTAAAATCGGCCCTGGCGCCGTTGTTTGCCTGGCGAAATCTCGAAATAATGAGTTGGGAAGGGTTTAACATACTTGGGAACATGGACGGGCAGATACTCGACCACCCCGGAAACCGGGAATCCAAAATCAGGACCAAAGACCACGTGTTGCCCAAAATCCTTGGATATTCTCCCCATACCTCGGTCAGCATAGGCTATGTACCCTCCCTTGACGACCAGAAAACGGCCTGGGATTTCATTCACTTCAAAGGGTTTCTCGGCGCCAAGATGTCGCTTCAGTTCATCTGGCAGGGATATGATTCCGTTCTTGCGGCCCCGCTCGTCCTCGATCTCGTGCGCCTCGCCGAACTGGCCAAAAGGCGCGGTGAAGCCGGAGTGATGACCCACCTGGCCTCCTTTTTCAAGGCGCCGGCAGGGGTCGAAAAACACGCCCTCCAGGACCAGTTCCGTATGCTCACCGATTATTTAGAGGGGATCTAAGTTGTTTTTGAAAACGCTGCGGATGCTGGCGCTCACGCTTGTCGCGCTGTTGCCCGCCTTTGCACAGGCAGAGGAACTGCAGGCGATAGAGGCGCTCATCTCGCACGATACGCGTCTTATGGTCTTTTCGCCCCACCCTGACGACGAGAGCCTTGGAGCGGGAGGCCTCATTCAGCGTGTTCTAAACGCCGGCGGAAAAGTGAAGGTAGTATTCATAACAAGCGGAGACGGCTTTCCGGAGGGTGTGGAAAAGGAGGGACACATCTCCCATCCCACCGCAAAGGATTACACCAGGTATGGTGAAGAGCGCCGGCTGGAGGCCCTGAAGGCCATCACCACCCTGGGGATGAAGGAGCGCGATGCGATCTTCCTTGGTTTTCCGGACGGCGGGTTGACCTACCTTCGTTTGAGGTTCCGCGCACACCCGATGTGCGCGTTCAGGTCTCCTTTTACCAGGAAAACTCATCCACCGGTGTTCGAGATTATTGTCCCCCGCACAGACTATTGCGGCGAAGACCTGATAGAAGAGATAGAACGGGTGCTCGACGGTTTTCGGCCCAACCTGTTGGCGGTAACACCACCCGAGGACCAGCACCCGGACCATAGCTCAACTTACTATTTCGTTAAGGAAGCATTGACACATTTGACCAGGAAACATCCAAATTTCAAACCCGTGGTGCTCAACTTCCTGATCCATTATGGTCAGTGGCCGATTGGTCAGGGTGCGGGAACCGGGTCACTCCTTAACCCCCCTGACAACTTTCCCGACAAGGGGAAACAGTGGATTTCATTTACGCTTAAACCCGAGGAAGTGATAACCAAACGCAAAGCCATCCTAAAGCACCACACACAGGTGCTCGTAATGGGCCGATTTCTTTTGAGCTTCGCAAGGTCCAACGAACTGTTCATACCGGACAATTAAACTTAAATAGTTTCCATCCGGAAAGGGTCCTTTTCCGCCCCCGGATCGAGTCCGGGGCAGGCTCTGGCGGTGTCAATCTTTCGTAAGTCTAACGGTCCGCTCCACCGAGAATGTTCAGCAGCCGTGCGCTTTTGCCGGATGGAAGAAGATCGCTCAGCTCCGCCTGAAGAGAAGGGTAGGGGATATGGCCGGCAAGATACCCGTTTGCACGTGCTGCGGCCGTCGAATCGACAAAAGTTTCGCCGGGATAGATTGTCCCGAGTTCTCCGACCAACTCCGGCCTTTGCCTCAGGTAGTACTTCTGGTGATAGTCTTCCGCCGGGTAGAACCTGGCGGCAGGCGATATCTCCGTGTATATCTTCCCATGTGTCCTTGCCGCCTCGCGTTCCCTGGATTCAAGAGCCAGCTTTTTCTGTTCTTCGTTGTGGTAGAAAATTGCCGCCATATACTGCCTCGACCACGGGCGGCTTCCAGGGTCATGGCTCTTCCAGAAGATTTCAAGCAATTCCCGGTATGAAACAACCGCCGGGTCATAATCGATCTCTATGCTCTCCGCATGGTCGCCCAAAGCCCGGTAGGTCGGATTTTCCCTGTTCCCGCCGGTATACCCGACCCTCGTACGAACCACTCCTTTGATGCTGCCAAACTGGGCATCAGGACCCCAGAATCAGCCAAGGGCAAACGTCGCGGTTTCGGTTTCCCGTGTCGCCGACGCCAAGCGGTTGAAGTTTTCATTATCCGTGTTTATCCGGCTTGCAGATGGACTATTCATTATTTCCCCCTGTTTAATTTGTTGTGGTCCGTCCCGGGCGGGAGGGTTAAACGGGCATAGCGCGCTGCCGAGAAAAAACCCGCAAGCGCCAGCCAAATGAGCCTGGCCCTCGCAGCGAGGACAACCCCGGTTAGTCTCTTTGGCATGGCAGTCATCCCGTACTTTCTCTAGATCAGCCGGGAGTATTTTCCAGCTTTGCGCTCTCCGCCCCTGCCTATCAGATAATCATTTGCGAAGAGGAAACGTTAAAGAAAAAGTAAAGATTCGGGGTAATGTATCGCGTAGTTCCATTTGCATTGGAGGCTATCTGAAACTCTATCGAGGCAGGCTGAACCAGAAGAGAGTTTTACCGGGCATGCTTTCGACCCCCGCTTTGCCTCCGTGGGCTTCCAGGATTTCCTTTACTATGGCGAGGCCTATTCCGGTGCCGCCATAGTCTCTGGAACGGGATTTTTCTCCACGATAGAAACGCTCGAAAATGAATGGCAGGTCCTTGGCTTCGATCCCGGGGCCGCTGTTTTCGACGAAGAATTTCACTGCCTGGCTAAGGCTTTCTATGCGCACCAATACGGATCCGCTTTCAGGCGTATACTGCAGCGCATTCTTCAGAAAATTCTCCACTACCCGGCTGAGTTTTTCGCGGTCGGCCAGCACCTGTGATCCGGCTTCACTCAGTTGCGCTGCGATATGGATATTTTTTTGTTTGAATTCCAGGTCGAATTTTTTCAGAACGCGTGAGGTCAGTTCGGCAACATCTACCTTTTCCAAATCGAGACTCATTCTTGCGGCATCGGCCCGTGCCAGTTGCAGCAGGTTTTCGACAAGCAGGATGAGCCGCAGGGTTTCTTCCAGAAGAAGTTGAAAGGTTTCCTGCGTTGGGGGGACCACGCCGTCTTGAAGCGCCTCCAGATATCCTCTGATGTTGGTTAACGGCGTGCGAAGTTCGTGGGCCACGTTTGAAACCATATCCCGTCTGAGTTGTTCGACGCGCTCGAGGCTTGCGGCCATCTGATTAAAAGCGGTGGCAAGCTCCCCGATTTCGTCGTGTGAATCTGCCCGCACTCTGAAGGAATAATCACCTCCGGCAATCAGTCGAGTTGTTTTTATCATCTGGTAAAGCGGCCGCAGCACCATTTGAGTCAGCAGAAAGCTCAGCAGGGCGCCCAGAATTAATGCGCCGATACTGGTCCAAAGAAGATAGCGGTGTACGGAGTGGATGAACATCTGGTGCGCGTCGATCGGGTTGATCCCGTATTCTTTCATGAGAACCGAGAAATAATCAGCCGCAAGAGTGTCAAGAACCAGCCAAAGGACAAGGATTACCAGCGCTGCCACGGGAATATTGAAGGCCAGAAGTTTCAGGAGCATGCCCTGTTTCATGAAAAAGATTCCTCTTGCTCATCCTTGGCGAGCCGGTACCCAAAACCTCTTACCGTCAATATGCATCGTGGGTTGGCGGGGTCTTTTTCGAGTTTATGTCTCAATTTGCCGACATGCACATCTATCACCCGATCCACCACCTCTTCCCCCGGGGATAGAGCGCATCCAGGAGCTGTTCTCGCGTGAAGAGCCGCCCTGGTGCATTCATGAATACCCGAAGCAGCTTGAACTCCGATGCAGTGAGGGCAATATGCCGATTGTCCAGCATCACTTCGTGTGTGTGACTGTCCAGGACAAGCCGTCCGACCTTGAGCTTATCGCGCCCGTCCCTCGCTGTGATACTCGTTCGTCTCAACATGGCTTTGATTCGAGCGATGAGTTCTCGAGGGCTGAATGGTTTTACCATGTAATCATCGGCGCCGATCGTCAGCCCCAGGACCCGGTCGAATTCCTCGCCTCTTGCCGTGAGCATCAGGATAGGGACGTCCGAAAATTCCCGTATTTTGCGGCAGACCTCCCAACCGTCAAGCAGAGGGAGCATCACATCAAGAATGACCAGCACAGGGTTTAGCCGGCCGACCAACTTCAAGGCTTCGACACCATCCATTGCAACGGAGCTCTCGTATCCTTCGCGTTGAAGATAAAGGCCGATGAGCGAGGCGGTTTTATTGTCATCCTCAACAATGAGAATGGGGCCGGGTTTTGCCATGAGTCTCACCTTTAGGCTTTTCCACCGTCAGTTGCCAATTTCAAAGGCATACATTAAAAACCCCGTCGCTTTTCCGCAAGCCCAAGCTGAAGATAGGCTTAAGCTGTCCCGCAGCGGAGACCATGAGGCTATAAACCGATGGGAGATGTCGAAATGATTGTATGAATTCGGCCGCCATGAGATTTATTCCGAAAGAGGACTTGGGAAAGGAACGATATCGGCAGTACCTTGGCCTTTTCTCAGATGAACACGGAGAAGGGCGGGGCGGCCAATTAACTCTGGCAATGCATAAAACGTAAGTATTTCAAGTAGGTGTACAGAAAACCGTTGAGATGAATTGTAAAGTCTTAATCGGAAAAAAACGTGCCCACCTTGACAAAACAGATCATCAATCTTTATTTTAACGGAATCGCCATAAAGAGAATATATCAAGGTCAGGGCAGTTGTTCTACGATATCAATGTGAATTGGGACCCGTATGACCAGGTATCTTGCTCTCGTTCCAAAAGCGTCTTCGCATAATAAAGGGTGGTTTTTAGTTACTACGGGTCTTTACATCTAATTGAAGAGGGGGTGGTTCAAGCGAATTGCTATTCATGATGCTGTTTTATTACAAAAGTCGGAGGTCCGTCATAATGTTTTTCTATCACATCAACATGATAAAGGAGATATTAAAATGAAAAGCCGCAGCAGGGGTTTCGTAACTTTATTAGTCGTTTTTCTGTCAATCGGCATTTTCGCCGTAGCTGGATGTTTACAGGCTGCCGAAAATGACCAGGCAACCAAGGAAGGCCAGAAGGCGATAACGGAAGGTGCGAAACAGATGATGGATGGAAACAAAGCGATAATGGATATAATGGCGAAAAAAGGAGTTAAAGACCCGGACTTGACAACAGCCGAAAAGATGATGACGGACGGCATGAACATGATAACCAAGGGCGAGAGCATGATTACCGCCGGCACAGTAGCCGAAGGCAAGACGATGGTAAGACATGGGGCAAAAATGATGCTGGATGCACAGAAAACGACGATGGGCGTCGTTGAGAAACACGGAATGGTGTACGAATGCTCGATCGCTCTTGACACGTGCGGGTATGCAGAAAAAAGGATGAAACAAGGCGCGCTGGATTGGTTTTTCGGCTCTTAGGAGCAACACTGCCGCTCAAGCGTGAGAGCCCCATCCATCCCCATCCATATATCTTTCAAGGGATTCAAAGCCCCCTTAGGCGACGCTTCGCAATCCTAAGGGGGCATGTGCACTGTTCGGTGCGATACCGGGGGCGTTGGACAGCATAGCTCCCTTCCATACCTTTGATTTGTATTTTCTCGCCCGCCCAGCCGAGGCGCTTTCTGAGTCCGGATTATGCGTGAGCGTGCCTGAAAATTATACTGCGTTCATCCTAAAACCGTAAAGACAAGGATTGGCAGACAGCCCAGAGTCAGATATTGTTCACAAAACAGAGTCAGTATCTGAGGGACAGAAGAAATGAAAAAGCCGGGATGGAGTAGAGTTTTTCTTATTGTTGCCTGTACGTCCATTTTTTTGCAGTCCACCGCTGCTTTTTGTGCCGGCCCTGCTGAAAAAGAGTCGCGTGTGAAGTTCACCCTTCCACCCCCTGATTCTGAGCAGACGCGGACATATCTTGGTCTGGACGCGATGAAGCCGTTTAAAGTCGGTGACATAAGGGCACGGATCGTCGTTATCGAGCTTATGAATTCGCTTTGCCTGCACTGTCAAGCCAACGCCCCCATAATGAATGACATTTACAAAACGATCCAGGCAGACTCAGCCTTGGCGGACGTAAGGGTTATCGCAATAGCACTCGCCGATGACAAAACCCGTGTGGAGACATTCAAGAAACAGTTCAAAACGATCTTTCCGATTCTGCTGGACGAAAACCTTGAGATTACGGGCTCCATGAGTGGTCAAGGCTGTCCAATCACTATGGTCGTTTCGACTGAGAACGCCAAAGTACTATTCACACATCCCGGAGTACTCCCGGACGCCGACAAGTTTGTGACGCAGGTGAAATTTGTAAAGCAGTTGGAAGCTCTGGAGAAAGAAAACCAATAGTAAAACAACAGTTGCAATGAGCTGTATGGAATTCGAATATTTAAGGATTTTGCTGAAGAATTCCGTAACTGTACATCACCTGTTGAGGTAATTCGACATTATCTCCGCTAAGCCTTTTTGAGAAGGAGATTGAAATGAGACGCTCGATCTTTAAATCGTCGCTTTTGGCATGCATTATCGCTATTTTTGCCGCATCTTTGGCTGGCGGAGCCGAAGAGATTACCGTTATCAGCAAGGATCAACTAAAAGAAGAACTCACGAAACCTGATCAACTCGCAAGCGCAGGCTTCAAGAAAATCGGGGTGCTCAAGGGTGGTTGGAATGAATGGCTTATGAGCGAATATCCGGTAGAGAAGAAATAGCCACCCTGCGGACTGCTCCCCTTTAACGTGGTGGTGAAAAAGGAAAAGAGCGGGGGAACCGCCTGTTATGGCATCGAAGGATTCCCCCGCCCCCAGGGTTTGGCAAACCGGTTCATCAAAAGGCTGAATGGTTTTACCACACCATCCAGGGCAACGGCGCTCTCGCATCCTTCGCGTTGAAGATAAAGGCCGACGAGCGAGGTCTGAATCCCCGGTCTTCCGGACGAGCGCCTTGAACTGACGGTCACTTGAGTTCCTCCATTTGAATCATTACTAAATCTTTACATCCCCTTGAGGCTTTCATTACCATCAGGAATTAGCTTAGTCGAAGGAAATGAGCGTTATTGAATCAGCCCCCTGGTTGGCACGCGGGGGGGCTATAAACTGATGGGAGATGTTGAAATGAAAGTGATCTTGCTGGCGGCATTAATCGTATTGACAGGATTTGTTCTGTTGGGATGGGGGTTTTCGAGCGGTAAACAAGACGAAAAGGGTGCAGACGTGGACGAAGAGTATAGCGGGTTGGCAAGAGCTACATTTGCCGGGGGATGTTTCTGGTGTGTTGAAGCCGATTTCGAAAAAGTGAACGGAGTCGTTGAGGCCATATCGGGCTATACGGGCGGCCGCACGGAAAATCCGTCATATAAAGAGGTTTCGTCCGGAAAGACCGGACATGTGGAAGCGGTTCAGGTCATCTACGACCCGGCAAAAGTAAGCTACGAGGAACTGCTGGACGCTTTCTGGAAACATGTGGACCCGACGGACCAGGGCGGTCAGTTCGTGGACAGGGGCGAGCAGTACCGCAGCATCATCTTTTATAATGATGAGGGGCAGCGGGCTGCCGCCGAAGAGTCGAAGCGCAAACTGGAGAGTTCCGGCCGTTTCGATAAGCCCATTGCGACCGAGATCTTGCCGTTTTCGAAATTCTACAGGGCGGAGGAATATCACCAGGACTATTACAAAAAGAATCCGCTGCGCTACCGGTATTACAGATTCCATTCCGGACGGGATCAATTTATTACAAAAATATGGGGTAAGGATATGGACATGGCTCAATCAAAACCGGAAACCGCCCAATCGGGCATGCACGCGGTGAAATACGTGAAGCCCGATGATGAGACCCTTCGAAAGAAGCTCACCGGTCTGCAGTACAAGGTGACTCGGAACGAGGGCACCGAACCGCCGTTTAGAAATGAGTATTGGGATAACAAGAAGGCAGGAATCTATGTGGACATCGTTTCGGGCGAACCCCTTTTCAGTTCGTTTGACAAGTATGATTCCGGAACCGGGTGGCCAAGCTTCACCAAACCTCTTGAGCAGGGAAACATTGTCGAAAAAAAAGACCGGAGCTTTTTCACGGTGCGCACCGAGGTCAGAAGCATGCACGGCGATTCCCACCTCGGGCATGTGTTCAACGATGGACCGCCGCCGACCGGGCTTCGCTATTGCATGAATTCGGCCGCCCTGAGATTCGTCCCGAAAGAGGACTTGGAAAAGGAAGGATACGGGCAGTACCTTAGCCTTTTCTCAGATGAACACGCAGAAGGGCGGGCGAGCCGCTGAGCCGGCGTAAACCCCGCTCGCTTAAGGGATTACCGAGTGTTGTGTGCTGAGGACTGAGTGAGAAAACACCGTACCTTTTTCTCAGTCCTCAGTCCCCCGATTAGATGCACTTCGGGGGCAAGCTCTCATACCTCCTCTGGTTTCGCCCCTGCTCCCTGATTATTGCTTCATGCTTCCTGTTGCATGCTTTGCGCTAACTGCTTGACGATACTTTGTATGATGCTAATATGAAGCGGCAGGGGAGGGGCACCTTTCCTCGAATCTATTGGAATCATTGCAAATTGCCTGCGGATGTCTCCATGTCCCGCGAGGCGCAGACCCGGAACAATCAATGATTGGAGGAGGTCGACGTGCTGCAAGTATTGGTTATGCTTCTGTTCGGGTTCTTTACACTGGCCCCTGCATGCGTCCAGGCAGAAAAACCGAAGGCCGCAGAAAAACCGAAGGCCATAGAGCCGCTCATCTCGAAAGACACGCGTCTTATGGTCTTCTCGCCGCATCCTGACGACGAGAGCCTCGGAGCGGCGGGCCTCATTCAGCGCGTTATCAAAACAGGCGGAAGCGTGCGGGTGGTCTTTTTAACAAACGGAGACGGCTTCCCGGAAGCCGTGGAGATGGGGGGTCACATCTCCAATCCAACCGCAAAGGACTTCCGCGAGTATGGTGAAGACCGCATGGGGGAATCTGTGAAGGCCCTCGGCGTGTTGGGGATGAAGGAGAGCGAGGTGATCTTCCTTCGCTTTCCGGACGGCGGGTTGAGCGCCCTTCGTTCGAAGCCGCGCGGAAAGAAGGAGGCTTACACATCTCCCACCACCAGGGAAAACCGGCCCTCGGCGCTCTCGATTGTTGTCCCTCAGGCAGCTTATACCGGTGAGGGCCTGCAAATGGAGATCGAACGGGTGTTCTCGGATTTCCGGCCTAACATGTTGGCGACGAGCGCGCCTGAGGATACGCACCCTGACCATGCCTCAAGTTACTTTTTCGTTAAGCAGGCGTGGAAACATTTGAATAAAGAACATCCGGAATTCAAACCCACGTGGCTTATATACCTTATTCATTATGGCGAGTGGCCGATTGCCCAGGGCGCGGGGACCGGGTCAAAACTCAATCCCCCCGAGGACCATCCTCATAGAAGCCAGTGGATCCCGCTTCCCCTTACAGCCGGGGAAGTGGCCGCTAAACGCAAAGCTCTCCTGGAATACCAGACGCAGATGATCGTCATGGGCCGCTATCTGTTAAGCTTTGCAAGGTCTAACGAACTGTTCAGGATCGACAATTAAGGACAAGCCCCGACTTTTCAGGAAACTTTCTTTTCATTCACGAAATCGAGAACGAATATAATGTGCTCGCGCATAGCGCCGTAGGCGGCGTCCGGATCGCGGTCCCGAATCGCTTTGAGAATATTGTTGTGCTGCCGGATGATCGTTTCGAGAGTGGCAGGTTCCTCATATAAGTACTGGAGGCTTGACTTGATCCCGTAGAAGAGCAGATCGTAGAAGCTCTTAGTTATGTATATCTGACCCATATTCTTTGTGGCGTAGGCGATGGCCATGTGAAACATGACGTCGGCGTCGCTCCCCAGCCCCCCTGCCTCTATCTGGGTTTCCATGTCCCGAAGACTTTCTTCCATATCCCGAATATCTTCTTCGGTCGCCCTGCGAGCGGCCATCATCACCGCGTTGCATTCCAGACCCAGCCTGACCTCGAGCAGGTCCGTCAAACTCACGTCCTGATCGTTGGGCATGCCGAGGGGATTTTTTCCCTCAGACGGAGAGACGACGAAGGTGCCCTGTCCCTGCCTGTGTTCGAGCAACCGGAGCGCAACCATTTTGTTTATGGCTTCTCTTACCGTGGGGCGGCTTACCCCGAGGGTCTCGGCGAGTTCGCGCTCGGTCATCAACCGATCGCCCGGCTTTATGCGCCCTTTGAAGATAAGATCGCGCAACTGTTCAAAAACAAGGTCCGAAATACGCTTTGGTTTAATGGGTGTCAACATTGAAGCCTCACTCCAGCGAATCGGCGTAAATTTCGACGGCGTGTTTTACCTGGATACGCTCACCCGCCTGAGAGAGCATATCGCTTATCTGAAGCATGCACGCGGGACAGCTCGTAGCAACAGTCGAGCATCCGGATTCTACGATAGCGTCACGCTTGCGCTTACCAATTGACGCCGAAATACCATAGTATTGAAGGTTGAAACTCCCCCCGCAACCGCAGCACCGGTCCGGTTCGTTCATCTCTTTGAAAATATACCGGGAATTGGCGCGGAGTATCGCCCGAGGCTGCGCTCCGATCCCAAGGGATTTTTTCAAATGACATGGATCGTGATAGCTCAGAAGAGCTTTTTCCCCTTCATAGGACGAAGCTGCCGTGACAAGGCCTGTTTTTTCGACAAGAAACTGGCTTATGTCCATTGTCTTTTCGGCCAGTTCGTTCATTCGGGATTTTTCCACCTCGCTCAGATCGTCGGCAAACATCGGCCAGAGCTTCTTTATGGTGGATGTACAGGTCGCGCAGGCCGTGACAAGGCAGTCGAAGTCGCCGGGCGGGAATATGTCGAGATTGTAGCGCACCAGTTTCTGAAAGCTCTTGAGGTCACCCGAGGAAAGCGCCGGAATTCCGCAGCAGCCCTGCTCGTCAGGGACAAGGACTCCGACCCCGTTATGTTTCAGGGCGCTTAAAACTGCATGCCCGATGTCGGGGTATATTTTGTCGATCATGCAGCCCACAAAGAAACCAACCTTAAGTCCGGACACGGCGTTTATGTCTAATCGGCCCACACGCGAGTGGAAGGACACTGGCGCAAAAGTCTTGATGTGCCGATCTGCCAGCGGAGAGAGAAAGCGTGCGCAAGAGGTGCCTAGAAGGTCGTCGGCGGGTTTTACAAAAAATCCCTGGAGCCTGCTCGCCGATTTCACGAGGCTGTTGAAAAGCCTCGGGTGGGAGAGCATGCCGCGGAACACGGCCCTTTTAGCCGGGTGCAGCCCCATGTAGCCAACCAGGATGACGCGCGCCTTGAGAAAAATATCGAGCACTTTTACGCCGCTGGGGCAGTTGGCCGAACATGACCCGCAGAGCAGACAGCGCATCATGCGCTCGTTTACGCCCTTCGGGTCTTTGAACATTTGCTTAATCAGGCCGTCGAGCAGAGCCAGTTTACCCCTTGCGACGTCAGCCTCGCGGCCGGTTTCGGCAAAAACCGGGCAGACCGCCTGGCACATCCCGCACCGCATGCAGACCATCAGTTGGTCTTCAAGCTCTTTGACCAGCGCGGCAAGCTTTTTCATGTCGTACATTGTCATTCTCCAATGATCTTGCCGGGGTTGAGAATGTTTTTCGGATCCAATGCAGCCTTTATACGGCGTGAATAGAGGATGGTAGCGCGGCTTGTCTCTTTTTCCAGGTATTTGGACTTGGCGATCCCGATTCCGTGTTCTCCGGAAAGAGTCCCGCCCAACGCGAGCGCCCGATCGAAAATAGCGTCGATTGCTTTTTCGACCCGGGTCCATTCTTCCTTGTCGCGGCGGTCGGTCAGTATGGTGGGGTGGAGATTTCCATCACCGGCATGGCCGAAGGTGCCGATCGTGAGATTGAATTTTCGGCCGATTTCCTCAATGGAACTAATCATTGCGGGGACTTTGCTCCGTGGAACGGTGGCGTCCTCCAGGACAGTGGTGGGCTTGATTCGTGAAAGGGCCGAAAGGGCGGCACGCCGGGCTTCCCAAACCTTATCGCGCTCCTGCGCATCCTGCGCTACACGAACCCGCATCGCCCCCATCTGGCGGCACAAGGCTTCGACTTTTGCGGCCTCGTCCTCAACCTGCGCCGGGTGCCCGTCGACCTCTATGAGCAGAAGGGCGGCGGCGTCGACCGGAAGCCCCACATGAGCGAAGTCCTCCACTGCGCGAA
>JBEKXG010000006.1:0-23398 GCA_049512295.1 Syntrophobacteraceae bacterium | reverse complement strand
GGTGCTCACTCTCGAGGCCCAGGAAGGCCGCCTCTTCAAACCTCTAGCATACACCAAGAACCTCTCCATGTTCGTTGCGGCCGTGTTGACAATCACCCTGGACCCGGCTCTGAGGGTGTTTTTCACCCATCTGGAAAACTTCCACTTTCGACCCCGCTGGTTGTGCCGAGCGACGAATGCCGTAGTGGTGGGCACGATACATTCCGAGGAAAAGCACCCGATCAGCCGCTGGCTTATCCGTATCTACCAACCGGTTGCCGAATGGTCGCTACGGCGCAAATGGGTCGTGATTACGGCGGCCCTGACGATGGTGGCCGTCACCATACCTGTCTTTATGAAGATCGGCTCAGAATTCATGCCCCCATTCGATGAGGGATCTATTCTATACATGCCTTCCACAATGCCGGGTATTTCCATCACCGAAGCCCAGAAACTGCTTCAGGTAACCGACCGCGTCATCAGGCAGTTCCCGGAGGTTGACCGGGTGCTGGGCAAGGCCGGCCGCGCTGAGACAGCGACCGATCCGGCGCCGCTGTCCATGTTGGAAACTGTCATTATCCTGCGTCCCAAATCGGAATGGCCGCGGGTGGATACATGGTATTCCTCGTGGGCGCCGCACTGGGCCGCGGCGATATTCAGGCACTTCACCCCGGATCATATCTCCCAGGAACAACTGGTCAGCCAGATGAACGATGCCCTTAAGATCCCCGGCCTTGCAAACGGGTGGACCATGCCCGTTAAAGGCCGCATCGATATGCTCACTACAGGCATACGCACTCCGGTAGGTCTCAAAATCTCCGGCGCTGACGTTGGCGCCATCGAAGAAATCGGGGGGCAGCTCGAGTCTGTTCTCCCGTCCGTTGCCGGGACCCGCAGCGTTTTTGCGGAACGCACAGGCAGTGGGTATTTTCTCGACTTTGATTGGGACCGCGAGCAGTTGGCCCTCAATGGCTTAAACATCGAGGAAGCGCAGGCGGCGGTCGAAAACGCCATCGGCGGTGATAACGTTACCACCACAGTTGAAGGCCGGGAACGCTATCCGGTAAATGTGCGTTATATGCGTGATTTTCGAGACGACTTCGGAGCGCTCGGTCGTGTCTTGGTGCCGGTTTCCGGAGGGCAACGGCAGGTCCCGATCTCCCAGCTTGCACGCATCAACGCGGCAGCAGGCCCATCCATGATCCGCAATGAAGACGGCATGCTTACGGGCTACGTCTATGTGGACATGGCCGGACGCGATCCGGACAGCTATATGGAAGAAGCGGGGAGACTGATAAAAGAGAAGGTGAAACTACCGCCGGGCTACGCCGTCTCCTGGAGCGGCCAGTACGAGGCTATGTTGCGTGTAAGGCAGCGCTTGACGGTCGTTATCCCGCTGACGCTTTCTCTTATCTTATTTTTGCTTTATCTGAACACCCGATCGGTAGTCAGGACCTGCATCATCTTATTGGCCGTGCCCTTTTCTGCCGTAGGCGCGGTCTGGTTTCTTTATCTTCTTGGATATAATATGAGCGTTGGGGTCTGGGTTGGCTTGATCGCCTTGCTGGGCGTGGACGCCGAAACCGGCGTGTTTATGCTTCTCTATCTTGAGATCGCTTATGAGCAGGCGAAGAAAGAGGGACGCCTGACCAGCCTGAACGACCTGCGAACCGCGATTCTTCACGGGGCGGTCAAGCGGCTTCGACCCAAATTCATGACTGCCGCCACTATGTTCCTGGGTCTGATTCCAATCATGTGGTCCATTGGCACAGGCTCGGACATTATGAAGCGCATCGCGGCGCCGATGATCGGGGGTATTTTCACCTCTTTCCTGTTGGAATTGCTCGTTTACCCGGCAATTTACGAGATATGGAAGTGGAACTTCGAGGTAAAGAAAGATATCCGCCTCTCACTAGTCAGTTCTCAGTCAAATTAGGGACAAGCCTTTAGCCTCGCTGACATCCGGATTGGATTAAATGCGGCAAAAAAAAGTTCTTTCCAGCCATTTGGAGTGAATAGAAGCCTATGAACATGGACCGTGCCATATTCGATCTCAAAGTTAGTGTTGAAGCAACATCGCTCTATATACTGCTCTGCGCGCTCATGGACGGCGGGCAGGCTCCCACCCTGGAAAATGCTCTCCAGAAATGGACCGGGACCGAGGAATCTCTGTTATCCGCCGCGCTGGAGCTTATCAGAAGGTGTGTCATCATCAGCGCCGTTCCGATCCCCAGGGACGTGCACCTGCATCCCGCCACCCGTGATCAGTGGTGCTAAATAGTGTCCGGCAAGTATATTCACTTCATTATTCCGGTATCCGCTTTCCCTGTTCCAGTGGCTTAAGGTCCAGGAGCCCGGCTATAATAGAGGAAGTATACTTTACGAATTCCTGAAATTGCTCGGGACCGAGCTTTCCCCTTGCCGGGCTTGGAACTGAATCGGGCAGGCTGAGCTGGAAGGGAGCGTTTTGCAGCTCCGTCCTTGGCACTACCTCGAATTCGGGATCGAAAGTGTCGAAGAAGTATTTATCCTGAAAGACCGCAAACTTGAGCGCATGGGCAGTCGCGTCGAGGATGGCCGTGCGGTTTTTATCGACCTTGTTTTCAGCCGCCGCCCTTCTAAGGCCGGCAAGGCATTCCCCGCCCTGTGTGCAGGCGATATGGCCGTTGCGGTTGGCAAACAGCATCGAATCCATGATCTCCTGCTCGGATACCTGAATGATTCGAACCGATCCTTCACCGGCGATCTTGCGGTACTGCTCGACCAGCCTTATCACGCGCGGCATGGAAACGGGATTTCCGATCATGGCCGCCTGAGCGACGCTGGGCCGGACGGTTACCGGGCGAAACCGCCTCCTGGCCTCCTCCTGTTCGAGATAATACAGGTAAACCGGGTTGGCGTGCTCTGACTGAACCCCGATTACAGCGGGCAAAGAGTCAATGATGCGCAGGTCGTACATCTTGAGAAAGCCGGCCATTACCGCCGTTATGTTCCCGGCATTTCCGATGGGCACTACGACCGCCAGCTCGCCCACTTCGTAATCGAATGCCTGGGCGATCTCATAGCTGTAAGACTCCTGTCCCAGGATTCGCCATGCGTTTTTTGAATTCATAAGTGCGACGGAGAAGTTTTCCGTGAGGTGTTCGACAACTTTCATGCAGTCGTCGAAGACGCCCGGGATTTCTATGACTCTTGCACCGTTTCCAAGCGGCTGGCCGAGCTGCTGAGGCGTCACCTTACCCTGGGGCAAAAGGACGGCCGATTTTACATTTCCGGACAGATACGATGCATAAAGGGCCGCAGACGCCGAGGTATCCCCGGTGGAGGCGCAGATTGCCAGCACGTCGCGAACGCCCCGCTTGTTTATGAGATAGTTCAGATAGCTGAAGGCACTCGCCATCCCTCGGTCCTTGAAGGACGCGCTCGGGTTTTGCCCGTCGTTTTTGAAGCAAAACCGCATTCCGGCCCAGTCCTTCATGGCTTCATTGGCTGAGACCACAGGCGTATGCCCTTCACCCAGGAACACAATGTCTTCCATCGGGATTATCGATCCGATCAGTTCATGGAATCGGTATATCCCGTTGAGCGCCGGAACATTCGACATTTTCCTGTAATCAAATATCCTGCGCCATTTCTCGCCCGAAAAGTCTTTCAGGCGCTCCCACTGCCTGTCTTCTATAAGCAGCACCGACTCGCACCCGGGGCAGGTGTAGAGAAGTTCTTCAATGCCGAACTTATTTCCGCACCCGAGGCAGCGGTAAAGGTATTCGCCGCCGATTTGCGGAATAACGTAAGGCTGCATTTCCGAAGGGAACTGATCTATTTTCATGCAAACTCCACGTGCGTCAAAAATGTTCCGGAGCAGTTTTCTTTTTGGCCGCATGCCAATTAAAGCCCCGAACAGGGGATTGTCATGCAAGTATCAAATATTCCAAAGAAATAATCAAGCAGTTACGCGGACTCAAGGATCTCGCTGAACGGAGCGGCAGAGTGTTTGTCCCGCAGTGTTGCAAAAAAGATACACTAGATACGGGCATGTATTATTTTTGCCACACTTGGAATTTGTATTCGCAACTTGCCATTTTGGGCCGGTCCGTGTAAAAGTAGCCCCAGCTTAATTTCCTTGGGGGCAAATAACCGGGAAAACGCCTGGCACGAAAAATGCTCATGGAGGCGGCGGGAGGATTAAAGGGGCGTGACTTATTTAAAACAGCACACGATTGGCCAGTCCGTGTGGTGCAGCGGAGTGGGGTTGCATTGCGGACTGGAGGTGGCGCTGGTATTGATACCAGCCCCGGTCGGTCACGGTATTCGGTTCCTCCGCAAAGACATACCTGGCAGTCCCTCTATTTCTGCTCATTACAACAACGTGGTCGATTCATTCCAGGCGACCACGATCGGGTCCTCAGGAGTGGCGGTTTCAACCGTCGAACACCTTATGGCCGCCCTGTACGGATGCGGCGTGGATAATGTGCTGGTGGAACTGAACGGTCCCGAGGCGCCGATTTTCGATGGAAGCGCGGCGCCCTATGTGAAGCTGATCCGAAGAGCCCTTCTAGTGGAGCAAGACGAGGACAGGAATTACCTCGCGATCAGCAAGCCCTTAACCGTCGCAAAAGGCGATTCTTTCATCATCGCTACTCCGTCGGACCAGTTCCAGGTGCACTGCGAGATCGATTATCCGCACCCCCGCGTGGGAAAACAGAAATACTCCTGGGCGCTGAAAAATGGAAGTTTCGGCAGGGATATAGCCAAAGCCCGAACGTTCGGGTTTCTTAAAGATGTCGGGAAGCTCCGGGAAATTGGCTTAATCCGGGGTGGCTCTCTTTCCAACGCTGTCGTCTTCGACGACCGTGAAATGCTCAACGTTGGCGGCTTTCGCTATTCCGATGAATGTGTTCGCCACAAAATTCTTGACTTCATAGGCGATCTGGCGCTGACCGGTTCGCCCGTGCTGGGAAGGTTCGAGATCCGGAAAGCCGGACATGCCCTCCACAACTGTTTCCTGAATGAGTTGATGGATGGAAACGGTCATGCCATTCCAACATCAGTTCACGTTTCATCGGCCTATTTTTCGCCAGAGGCATCTGCCCTCGCCTGATATGCCCTGATTCTCCCGACGCCGTAATTTTCCCTGTAAATGTCTCCAAAACCCGAGGCACCCCTCCAATGCCATGCTGCATCAAATAGCCCGGTGTTCATCCGGAAACATTTTACTTTGATGAAAGTCAACAGCGAGTAATTAAAAAATGTCTATCATTTTAGTGGGAAACTACCATGGCCATCAGAAAAAATATAGAATATTTGAGCACATAACTTGACTGAGCAGGTTCAGAATATTTAGCGGCAAGGGGAGGGACTTTGTGCATTTCCCCTTGACATCAACCCTACTTTGTACTATTTATCCCATTGTTCGTTTACCTCCTAAGTGTTGCCCTCCCCTGGCGTTTGGGGGACTCCAGGGGAGGAAACACCTTCACGCCACATATTTCCACACGTCAAAATGTCCCTGAATGCCCAGCTCCAGGCAATCCAGGACAGCGTCTCTATCGGATATAGACGTTGCCATTATTATGGCAGTGTCCGTACTTCGAATCTGTTCTCTGATCGCCTTCAGTATCGCATAGCCGCTCGTCCCGGGGAGCGTGATGTCCAGAAGTAGAATATCCGGCTTCCATTCCCGATAAACTTCCGGAACGTCATTGCCCGTCGGTGAGGAAACGTTTTCCGGTTATGTCGGCTGTTCACTCATTTCAGTTTTTCGAGGTACTTTTGGTATGAGTCGTCTTTGGGGCGGGCAACCTCGCTGGGGAAAGACTTTTCCAGAATGAGCGATATCTGCGTTGTACTCCGAAATCGCCTCATCGGGTCGCATGCCAGGCAGTTCATTATAAGTTCGTTAAGGGTTTCGGGAACTTGGGGCCTCCACACCTTAGGCGGGGAAGGGTATTGATCGCAGTGCTGGATTTCATATTCGCTGAAAGAAGAGGCCTTGAAGGCAGGGGTCCCTGCGAGCATTTCGTAAAAGAGCGCCCCGAAAAGATAGATATCGGTGAAAACAGGAGGTCTTTTGCGCGAAAGATAGGGCCTGAACTGTTCCGGCGCTATGTAGGCAAGATGGGGGAGCGGCGCCTCTCTCAAGTTCGTCCCGGCCGGGCTTGCCTTCTCTATCTCTTTGGCAAGGCCGCCGTTGTACACCTTGACATATGGTTTGTCTCTGCGCAGGAGGACCCTGGAGGGACGCAGGTCGAGATGGAACAGGTTCTTTATTCTGCCGTCTGCGGCCATGTGAAGATGCAGGTCCCCCAAGGCTTCCAGCACCTGATAGGCTAACCTCACGGCGAGCGGAATCGGCATGTTGCCGCTGGCTGCGAGCAGGTCGCTCAACGAAAGCGGCAGGTGTTCCCTAACTATGAAGAAGTATCCGTTTATGTTGGCGAAATCGTAGACCCTGACCAGATGGCGGGAATTGATCAGCATCTGCCGCTGCGCCCACAAGGCCAGATTTTCGGGAGGAAGAGCATTGCCCGGTTTTCCGCTCAAGGCCTGGCCGGCATACTTTTCCCCGTCGCTCTGATCTTCCAGTTCCACAACGAGGGAGCTCGATCCAACGTGAAGCAGGTCGGTCACACGGTAAAAATGAGTGCTCCCGGTGAGCGTCTTGCCGGTCGAGCCTGCCCAGGATGAGACCGTCTGGCCGATTATAGGATCAACCGAATAGGAGCCGAGTGAGAGGACCGATGGATTGACGAATTCGGATTTTGCCCGCTGGTCTGCCGGTTCGGTCTCCATGCACCCCTTTGCCAGGGCCGCGCAACGGGCATGCTCTTTTTTCTGAGCCTGCGAGCACTTCGTTATCTTTGTCAGTACCGTCTTTTTCCGGTCGTCCGCGAGGCTTTCATCGAAATAGACATACTCATAGAAGCGGAATGCGTCCTCCCACTTTTCCAGGTTAGAGGCGCAGTCCCCGCAGTGCTCCCAGCATTTGAGGCGCTGGAACCCCAGCCCGGCCGCCATGCTGAGTTGTTGGATTGCCTCCTCCCAGAACTGCCCGTCCATGAGGGCCAGTCCATAGTTGTAGAACTGGGCGGGATCAGTTGCGCGAAACCCTTCTTTGGGAGCGCTCTCCATGCCGCCCTGATTATTGAGGCTGTCAAGCATGTACTCGGCGCGGGAACGTATCTCTTCCTTTGCCGACTGGGGGAAATCTTTTTCTTCGATTTCAGTCAATATCCCTTTGAGTATGTCGGCAGTACCCTCTGGCAGACCCTGTTCCATGCAGAGGCGCGCTTCGGACAAGCGGCCGAGGAATTGTTGAACCAGTTCTCCGGGCGCCATTGATTACCTCCTGCAACACCGATCGGTCTTCGAGCTTGTACTCGAGAGCCGCTCAGGCGGGGAAGGCGGGCTGCATGGATCGAAAACGGGCGCCAAAAGGAGCGACAGGGTTTCAACCGCTTCAGGGGCCTTCTCAGCCGGAGACCCGGTGTCGATCTCGACGTCGGCTGTGAAATCAACTCTTTCGGCAAATATAATCGCATGCTTTTGCCCGTCGCTTGCCAGGACCGCCATTTGCCCGCCCGTTTCGGCTCGGTTGAATGAATCCAACGTTACCGGCTCGAACTTGTAATATCTGAGTTCTTTTCCCGGCAGCTTTGTCCACTCTCCGAGAACCCCAGTCTTGATCCCTCGAAAAGAAGGCCTGAAATCGGCAAGAGTTGCATAGCCCCTCTTCAAGATTTTCAGGCCTTTTCTTTCGGATGAACGCGCTACTCTGAGTACACAGGAGGCCGGCAGCGCCAGGCATTGTCCGTCCGATGCGATCAGGTGCAGAATCTCGGGCAGGACTTGCGTGGAGGCCTTTTGGCATTCTTCGGCGGTTTGGCCCACAGGTTCGCCTCCTTCGGGCTCTTGCGCGTTGATTTTCCCGGCGGGCCATGCGGTTTCAGGTTTTTTGATCCGGGATATCCTCTCGGTCAATTCGCCTCTTTTGTCGCGTACAAGATCAACCTGGCCCTCAAGTGCACTTGCGATTCCGTTCAGTCTTCGGGAAATGGGAACCAGAGCGGGTGTCTTGCCAAGTATAGTCTCGATTTGCCGGAGCCGGGCAATTTCAGTATCAATGATCTCGAGGTTTTCCGAAAGCGAGCGCCAGGTTTTGTCCATCAAGTCCGGAAGTTCCTGGAGCGAATCTTTGTCCGTTTCTGGTGAAATCCGGGCGGGCTGGGCTTCAGGAGGGAGTTGGGGCTTGTCACAGGGAGCGGGCGGTTGAGCGGTTTCGCCGGTCTTGGGTCTTGTAGCCTCTGCTTTGGCTGCGAGCGCTTTTTGGCGCAGCTCCTGAAAACCTCCGATAAGATATTTGAGCCGCTGCTTCTCATGCGGTCCCGTCTCGCCCTCCATGAGAAGCAGGTGCGCCAGCAGACCCTGGGAATCGCGGATAAGTTGGACCAGCCTGCTGTTTATTGCATGCGGTCTGTCCAGAAGCCGGTTTAGAATAGTATCCAAAATCCTGAGAACAGACCCGGCATCGGCAGACCTGGAGGCAAAAGGCTCGAGCTGATTAAGGGCGGTAAGGAATTTTCGTACGTTTTCAGGAGAAAATTCCCAGTCCAGGCTCAGATATGCGGCGTTGAAAATTTCAATCAGTTTGGACAATTCATGAAAATGATATCGCTGAGAGTCAAAGGTGATGTCAGGCGGCGTTTCGTCATATTTCGCGCGCAATGAGCCTCCCCCGGCAGATTCCCAAGAAGGGCCGCGGGCCTTCCGGGCGCCTTGAAGGCCTTGTTCATCTGTTGCCGGGGAGCTGCCCTGCAGCATCTTCGGCTGCTCTTCATTCTCGATCTGAACCGGTTTTTCGTTCCAGTCCGGCTTGCCTGCAGGGACAAAAAGGTTGTCTATTTCCTTATCTATCTCACTGTGAAGGGCGTCGAAATCAGGGCTGGCGCCCTGCCTGGATTCAGAAACATTGTGGGCTTCCCCGGCTATTTTGGATTCCTCCACCGTCCCCTGCGCCATCTTCGCCGCGGGTACGAACAGGGCGTCTATCTCCCGGTCGATTTCCAGTTCGAGCGCAAGGAAATCAATTCCCGTCCGGGCTTCGCTTTTGCTCGCTTCGTTTTCGGCCATGGGCTTTCCCTTTGAACCAGCTAGTTTTGAGAATATAAGAAAGCATCATGCACAAGTGCGTATTGGCCCTTCGATACCTCTGGACGAGCGGAGCGGCGATCTGTAACCAATCAGCATCCGGAAACACCGGGTGAGACACCTCGCCGGGTATGGAGTTTTCCGGAAATTTTTCGACATCCAAGAAAGATTTTTCGTCCCGGCAAAAAAACTCGAGCGGTTGCGCGGAGGCGAAAAAGATCTCCACGCTCCGCCAGGTGTCGAGACTACCACGGAAATACCTTTGCAAAACACTCAAGGCAGTGGGAAGCGTCCATCGATCTCAGCAGGCAATTTTCTGGCCGCCGACCTTCTGGATTATGCTTTTTACCGTCCGTTTGCTTATCTCGCGCAAAGTCTCGTAGACACCGCTTCCGAATGCAGCGCTGGCTTCGAAAAAGGGCACGTTAAGCCGCCCGTTCAGATCGCTTTCAAGCTCCTCGACAGGGAGCAGCGGGATATTCGATTCGATCAGGTCGCGTTTGTTATATTGCAGCACCAGGGGCGCCTGCCCGATCGAGATCCCCTCGTCGCTCAGGTTTTGAAGAAGGTTGTCCAGGCTTTCGATATTCTTGTTCTTTTGCACCCTGAGCGAATCGGCGACGAAAACGACTCCGTCAACCCCTCTCAGAACAAGTTTTCTCGTGGTGTTGTACATGACCTGTCCGGGAACCGTATAGAGCTGAATGCGAATGGTCATGTTCAGGACCTTGCCGACATTAAGGGGCAGGAAGTCGAAAAACAGGGTCCTGTCTCCCTTTGTATCGATAGTCACCATTTTACCACAAACCATCCTGGACATGGATTCATGCACATAGAGCAGATTCGTGGTCTTCCCACCGCGGCCGGGTCCGTAATAGACTATCTTGGCCTGGATTTCGTTTTTGCTCAGATCTATGAACGCCACGGACTTCTTACCTCCGACTTCCCAAATACCGCGCACATTTCAGTAATCGCGCTTCCCAGCTTGAGCCGGATCAAACCCAGTGAAACATTGTCATTGAAGAGCGTTATAATGAGATAATCCTTGGCCAGGCGGCTGAAGTGCACATTGCGCCTGCCTCCCTTGTGGAACATGAGCGTGAAGTCCTGCTCGCCGATCAGCCTCGCTATCTCGGCGGTTGCTGCGAAATTGGCCGCCGAGACCGCTGCCAGAGAAAAAACATCCTCCATTTCCAGTGAACCGCACTGGATGATCAAATTGCCCGATAAATCAGCCACAAGGACGTGTTCTGCGCCCGAATCAAGAAGCCGGTCGGAAATAATCTCCTCCAGCTTTCCCATTTCGTTTTTTGTCAGTATCAGGTTCATTGGCGGACGTTCTCCAAGTGGTGGAACCGCAACATCAGCACATTAATACGCAAGAACCATGCCGAGCGATCTGACCGCTTTATTTGATCCCGGCCAACTCGTCATGAAGCGGATGGTTGCTGTCCAGGTTCAGAAACTTGAGGGGCGCTACGAGCGCTTCGCCATTGGCAGATATCGAACACAAAATGTCCTCGCCACCCTCGGGATGAAATACATCGGTAATTTCCACTTCCTCAGAGGGGCTGAGGCTTTTGCCGTCTTTTTCGAGAAACTCGACAAGTGCCCCTGAAGCCTGCGCCTGCACGGGCATGTATTCCTTGATCCTGCGGACCAGGCCGGAGTATCTGCCGCAGAACCTTCTTTCGTCCTGGAGCCGTAGCCACTGCAAAACGAGATGCTCCACCGGTTTGTCGATCGAGACCGCACCGGACGGGATGAAGGGATAGGTGATAAAACGGCCCTTTTCCCATCCAAGTATCTTCATGAAAGCCTCTTCCCCCTCGGTGCCGCCCGTATGGGCATGAAGGACCCGGCCGGACCCGATATAGATGTTGCCCTGGCCGCCCGTTGAATAGACCTCTATATTCAGGTTCGAGCGCGACAGGCACCCGATCTGAAGCAGGTCCGCCAGCCTAATCGCGGTAATCGTGCCGTGAAAATCGCCATTTTCGGCTTCCCCCGGTATGCCTGGACCGCTGATGCCCTCCAGTACGGCTTCCGTCAAGTCTGCGCCGTCCAGATTTGCCATTTTAAGATTCACATTTGTAATTCGAGCCCTTGTCAGATTGCTTGCCTCCAGGTTCGCGCCTTCGAGGTCGGCACTTTCCAGATCGGCTTCCTCGAGATCGGCCCGCGCCAGGTTTGCGCTCACCAGGTTCGCTTCCTTCAGGTTTGCCCCGCGAAGATTGGCCATGTTCAGGTTGGCCACCTTAGCCTTCACTCTGAACAGGTTGGCGCCTTCGAAGTTGGCCCCTGTCAGGTTAGCCGATTGCATGTTGGCCATCTCCAGGTTTGCCCCTCTGAGATTGGCTCGCTTTAGGTTAGCATCGGAGAGGTCCGCCCCCCGAAGGTCGGCCTCAACCAGCCACCCGGCCCCCGAAAGGTCAACGGAAGCCAGATTCACCCCGCGCAGATAAGCAGGGCCTCTTCCGGAAATCACGGCCATCAAAAGCTGTTCGCGTTTTAGCTCTGACATGGAGCGGTTCTCCTGCACTTTTCTGAACTTAGTCTCAAGCAGCAATCATCGGGCCAATCCGGTTTCTGCCACGGCGGGCGAATGACGGCCACTTTCTCGCTCTCTTTTATTGTTCGGCTTCGGGGAGGAAAACGATAAAGACTATCATCATGAATTGTTTAGTTGATTCGTCGCCAGGACAGTTATCTGAAATTCAAAATGGGAATTGAACTTGCAGTAAGGAGTGTGCCTGACCGAATGTGCGGCAACAAACGGCGGAAATAGTCTATCTTAAAAAGGTTTACGGACGAGCCCTAAGTCCGAGCAAATAACCTGTCCCGAAGACGCCCGGCTTCAGCCGGGGCCGGGTTTGCGACGTGTTGGTCATCGATTTGCGCAACCGGCATTATTCCAATTAGAGAATTTAGCGCCCATACGGTATCCGCCGCATGGAAATCATCAAGCCGGGCAGGGCGGGGCTCGACTCGGGCGCTTGCATTTTCCATAATGCCGCATAGAACTCGGATGGTCGTTCCCGGCAACTGGAACCGGCTCTCCGGGGTCCACCACCGGCCATCGGTCCTGGCAATCAGAGAAGCTGCGCTGGTCTCCGTTACCAGGCCGCTTTGATCGACGATGATCGCCTCATCGCAACCGGCTTCCAGTGCGGCCTGTCTTGCAGTTAAGGAATAGAGGTAATTCAATGACTTGAACCTGGCAAGAGGCGGCGGGTATCCTTCCCTGTAAACGCGCAGCTTCCAGCCTTCTTCATATACGCGGGATGGCGGTGGATCATATGGTCCGGCCATAATGCACACGGTTGGTTTCTCCGGCGCCGGCAGTCCCGGGGAAGGCGAAATCCCGCGAGTCACTATTAGCTTGATCGCTGCAATCCCCTGCGTAAGGTCGTTTTCCCTGAGCAGCCGATTCAGGATCTGCTCCCAATCCGGCATCGGATCAATCGCGATGCGGAACTCGGATAAAGAAGAGTGAAGCCTGTCCAGGTGCATCCGAAGGTATAAGATTTTGCCTTTTTCGGCGCGAACTGTCTCGAATAGACCATCTCCATAAAGGAAACCCCGGTCGAGCGGAGAAATGCGGGCTCCGTCCAGCGGCGTAAAATCCCCATTAAGCCAGATCGTAGCTCGGCCGGAATTCATGGTTTGCTCCCCAGTCCTGCGATCAGCTCGAACAGGGTGCGCCCTTTATGAAGGGTTTCCTGGTATTCATCCTCTTCGATGGAATCGTAAACGATACCCCCTCCAACGGAGAAATAACAGGTTTCATCCCTGACGATCGCAGTACGTATGGCGACATTCAAATCGAGATTGCCGTGCCAGCCGATATAACCTATCGCACCCGTATAGACATGCCTGACGTTGGGTTCCAGTTCGTCGATAATCTCCATGGATCTGATCTTAGGGCACCCGGTGATCGATCCCCCCGGAAAAGCGGCCCGGATAATCTCACCTGGTGACGTTCCCGGCCGAAGGTCGCCGGTCACAATCGAAACGAGGTGGTGCACGTTCCGGTAGGTTTCAAGCCTTTTGTGCTCAGCTACCCGGACGGTCCCGGGCGAGCAGATGCGGCCCAGGTCGTTTCGCAGAAGGTCCACTATCATCGAAAGCTCGGCGTCGTCTTTGGGACTGCTCAGAAGATCTGCAATCAGCGCCTCGTCTTCCTGCCTTGTGTGCCCGCGCCTGCGCGTGCCCTTGATGGGGCGGGTTTCGATAAACCTCTCTCTTCCGAACAGGAAGCGTTCCATGGAAGTACACAGTATACGGTGGTCTCCGGCGTTGATGTAAGCATAAAAGGGCGCGGGATTTAAATCGAAAAGAGATTTCCAAAGCCGGAAGGCATCGCCTTTGAGCGAAAACTGAAAACGCTGGGACAGATTCACCTGGTAGACGTCGCCGTGCCGGATGTAGTCCCTGACCCTTGAAACGGCCGCCAGGTAGTCATCATGAGTAAAGTTGCTCTGCAGCGCCCCCGCTTCGAACCAATCCTGGTCCCTTTTCCCTCTCACTGGTGCGTCAGGCCGGCTATCGCCGCGCAAAACTCCGTGTCTGCCCCTTGCCAAAGAAAGGCCGGGGGAATTTTCCTCTGGAGTATTTCCCCCCTCAGGCCGCAGTGCGATCCGGGAAAGATTCCTCTCCCTGCTGTCATAAACCTCGATCCGAGCGGGCCAGAAAATAAAAAGGTCCGGGAGGTCCAGATCGTCGTCGGCGGATGCCGGCAGGCTTTCAATTGAGTTTTTTAGATCGTATGCGAAATATCCCACTGCGCCCCCGCAAAAAGGCGGAACTGCAAGGCTGAAGTGAGGATGCATGCTCTCGCAGACCCTGTCCAGAACACTAAGAGGATTCGCGGCGATTTCAAAAGACCCTTCGGCACTTTCGATTCTATTCAGGTTTCCTTTGCTCCTGAGAGTCAGGAAAGGGTCCCAGGCGGCGATCGAGTACCTGTTTTCACCGGTGGGCCGCGGTTCTCCTCCACTGAGCAGCACTGCCGAAGGGTTTTTTGAAGCTCGGATCTCGGCTTGGCTTACAAAGTCACTTTGAGCAATATTTTCGAAAGTTTCCAACCGATCCATGTGGATGGAACGAAAACCATGTAAAGGCCATCTCATAGTCAACCCGCTCTCCGGAATTGGTGAGGGCGAAAATGGGCCCTAGGAAACCTGTCAGCAGCGCCCGGAGCTTCGGGGGCCGCGCGCCAATCCTGCCTTACGTTCAGAAAATTCCTGGCAAGTTCTATCCCATATTCGGTCATGAAGGACTCCGGATGAAACTGCACGCCGAAAATGGGCCGGAAACGGTGCCTGATTCCCATGTGGACGCCTTCCGGGGCTAAAGCCAGCGGAACTACGAGGTCCGAGCGGATTTCAATGCACAGCGAATGGTAGCGGGCGGCCCTGAAAGGCGAGGGAAGGCCGTGAAAGATGCTTTCCCCCCCATGATGGACCAGACATGTTTTTCCATGGACCGGGAAAGGGGCCTCGCGGGTCTTTCCCGCAAAGACCTCATTTATGGCCTGCATCCCCAGGCACACGCCCAAGACCGGCACCTCAGGCCCAAGACGCTCGATTACCGCCTTGCTGATCCCGGCGTGAGCGGGGTCCTTTGGGCCGGGTGAAATGCATATCCAGGCTGGATCGAGCCTGCGGATTTCCTCTACCGTGATTTCGTCGTTTCTGAATACCCGCACCTCGATTCCGAATTCATAGAAAAGCTGAACCAGGTTATAAGTAAAAGAATCGTAGTTATCGATCATGACCAGCCGCATTGACGCCTCCAAAAATAAAGCCACCCCGGCTTTTCGTGAGCCGGGATGGCCTGCGCCTGGCATAACCCACGTTCCACTATTTCAAGTGGCATGTTGGCCGGAAGAAATGAATGAAAGAATGCAAGGCAAGTCGATGAAGCCGGCATGAGCCAACATGTCAGCCGGGCCGGAAGTCCGGCTATTGTCCTTAAACAATCTCCCAATTTGATTCAAAGGTGTTGTCATAGGCAGTATACAAGTAACCGAGCATCTGACCAACTCCAGGGGAGCGTCCTTCCACAATTTTCCAGAAGGTGATATAAATGGCTGGGACCAGGCGGGGATTGCCGGTCCGCGGGTCATCCTCCATTGGTGCCCACCTCTCGCCCTTCTGCATAACGCGCCAGAGAGTCCCATGTTTCCTGCTGCGAACAGTATCCCCTACTCGCGGCAAATGCTTCCGAAGTTCAACCTCTTCATGCGTAAGCATCTCGATTGCCTCCTTTCGTCCTGCAGCTTAAGTTGGCACGTCCACATCCTGTTCGTCTGTAATCGGGCCTTGAGTTCAGGGAGGGCAGATGTCGTAATGTCAACGAGCACGAGTGATATTGGATTTCCGGATGAAGTGATCAGGGATCAAAAACCTTCTGCTCCAGGCAAAAGTAGAAGTTACCATCCCTTCCCATGGCGGTTACGAGCGAACTTCATCATCCTGCACATTGTTGCTATTGTTACCATGGAGTAAGCCTTGATGTCAAGAGCCACCACCCTGGATGTACGGGTATCTTGTTCTGCCAAGATCGTGCTGTAAAATCATTCGGTTACGGTTAATTCTTATCACGCAACCGGGTGGCCCGGATAACTCGTTATCCGGGCGCGCAAGCGCAAGAGGTCAGGTCATTGGTCACATCCCTCGTATACAAAAGGGTTTGTCAAATCTTCAATCAATTCAAGCTGATCCGGGCTTCGAATGACCGACTACGCTCTGTTGCTGGAACTCTCGCCAATGCCTCTTGCGCTTCGCGCACGGACAACGAGTTGTCCGTGCAACCCCTGACAACCCAGATCACAGTGTAAGCATGGTTTTCTTGCCTAAAACGATCTTTATCCAGTTATTGATTGCAGTTGTGTCGCTATTTATGTCCCGGTCCCTTTTGAAGATATGCTGCATCGCCTTTCTCGGGTGCATACCCCGTTTGTTGAGTGGTGCAAATCAAGAATTGCCCCTGCTGTATCTTTCAAAGACTTGCTGGAAAGTGCCGTTATACATGGCACATCGGATCCTAAGCATAGCGTTGCCTGAAGGAACTGCAAGCGTTCACCACCGAGGCACAGAGGACACAGAGGTGGATTTAAATACTATAACAGAGCGGATCATTGGGGCGGCGATTGAAGTGCATAAGGTATTGGGGCCCGGACTTATGGAGTCGGCCTGCGAGGAGTGTTTATGTCGAGAGTTGGCGCTGGGCGGCATCCGCGTTGAGAGGCAGTTGCCATTGCCGGTTGAATACAAGGGGGTCAGGTTGGATTGCGGTTACCGTCCTGACCTTCTCGTCGAACAATCAGTCGTAGTCGAAATCAAATCGTTGTCCTCCATCGAACCGATTCATGAATTCTTCCATACCCCCAAGGAGGCCCAATGTCCAGGCACAAAAAGATAGGTCAGGATTTTTCACACATCATGTTCGGTGGGACTATTCAACGAAGTGGGTATGCACCCGCTGAGTCCCACCAGCGCCGGGAATGATGCCGAGTTTGACTTCAGGCTGGCCGAGTTTTGCGGAAGAAACAGCGACGCGCAAGGTGCATGCCATCGCCGGTTCCAGTCCGGTCCCAAGCGCGAAACCTTTGATTGCAGCGATCGAAGGGATTTCAATCATTTCGATCCGCGTATAGACTTCCTGGCGTCTCCGGGTTTCAATCCTGCCCAGCATGGTGTCGCGCCGGGCGAGTTCCGTGATGTCGGCCCCCGCAACAAACGCCTTGTCTCCAGCCCCGGTGAGGATCAACACACGCGTCTGCTCATTTCTCTCAAGCTCGGATAGATTATTTTCCCTCTTCGTAAACGTAGAAACCCTTGCCGGCCTTCTTGCCCAACCGCCCTTCGTCAATCATCCGGTCGACGAGTTCCGGGTGTTTGTAGCGGGGATCATTCAGGACGGTGGCCAGAGTTCGCATTTTTGCCCGATGGACGTCGAGGCCGATAAGATCGATCAGCTCCAACGGCCCCATCGGATGATTGGCGCCAAGCTTCATGGCTTTGTCGACGTCTTCGGGCGCTGCCACCCCGGATGCCACCAGCCATGTCGCTTCGTTGAGTAGTTGCCCCAGGACCCGGCTGACAATACCTGCGGGAGCTTCGCTTTTACAGACCACAGGGTCCTTGCCCAGTTGTTTTGCAAACGCTGCGACTGCAGCCAGGGTCTCTGAAGATGTTTTCGCCCCCGGCATGATCTCCACCAGCTTCATTATCGTAGGTGGATTGAAAAAATGCATCTGGACCACTTTGTCAGGGCGTATGGTGGCCTCAGCCATCGCGCTGATTGAAAGCGAAGTTGTGTTTGTGGCGAGGATGACATCCGGCCGGGCAAGCTTGTCCAACTCCGCAAAGACTTTCCTCTTTATTTCGATGTCCTCTAAAACGCTCTCGATTACGATATCGCATTCCAGGGCGGGGCTGAGATCACCCGCAGTCGAGATGCGTGAAATAACGGAGTTTTTTTGATCTTCGGTCACCTTTCCCTGGTCCACCCTCTTCTGCAGGCCCTTCTCTATGCGGGCTTTGGCATTGGCGGAAAGATCCAGGCTGATATCGCTGATCACTGCTTCGAATCCCTGCTGGGCACACAGTTGCGCAATTCCTGCTCCCATGTTTCCAGCGCCGACAACGAGAATTTTTTTGATAGACATATTTTACACCCCTGAATCACAGGTTAGTTCAGTCGCTCGACAACCGCAGCAACACCATTGCCTCCGCCAATGCACATGCTCACCGTTCCAAACGTCGCATCGCGCTGCTTCATCGAGTAGAGCAGCGTGGTGAGCAGCTTCGTACCCGTAGCGGCAACAGGATGCCCCAGGGCTATGGCTCCTCCGTAGACATTGACTTTGCAGCGATCGAGGCCGAGAGCCTGCTCGCAGGCAATATACTGGGCAGCGAATGCCTCGTTTAGTTCGATGAGTTCGATATCGCCGAGCGTAAGGCCGGCACTTTTCAGCGCCGCCGGGATGGCTTTCACGGGCGATATGCCGAAGCGCTTCGGATCGACTCCCACAAATGAATATCCGCGCAGCAGGGCCATGGGTTTCAGCCCCATGGACTGTGCCTTGGCCCTGTCCATAAGCACCACGGCGGATGCTGCATCGCACAGGGCGCATGCGTTGCCTGCGGTTATTGTCCCGCCCTTTTTGAAAACCGGTGGCAATTTAGTCAAAGCCTCAGCAGTTAGGCCTTTCCGGTAAATCTCTTCGTTTGTGACAGCGATGAGTTCGCCTTTTTTCCCCTTGATTTCAATCGCTACGATTTCGTCGAGGAATCTTCCTGCGTTAACCGCTGCCTCTGCTTTGTTGTGTGATTCAGCAGCAAATGCATCCTGCTCTTGTCTGGAAATGCCCTTTTCCTCGGCAAGCCATTCCGTTATTTCACCCATGAGACCGCCACCGAGGGGACATCGAAACCCATCCTTGTGCATCAGATCGGTTAATTGGCCATCGCCCATGCGGTAGCCCCAGCGGGCTCGCAGAAGTCCGTATGGGATCTGGCTTGCGCTTTCAGTCCCGCCCACCAGAACGGTGTCGACGTCACCCGCCTTGATTGCCTGCGCCCCGAAAATCAAAGCTTGAATACTCGAACCGCAGCGGACGTTGACGGAAACCGCAGGGGCGTCGACCGGAACACCGCCCATGACCGCACTGAGCCTTGCAGGATTGGGTCCTACCCCCGCTTGCCAGGCGTTCCCGAAGATGGTTTGTTCGATAACCTCAGGTGTAATTCCAGAACGTTTTATGGATTCCCTGACCGCAGCAGCGCCGAGTTCCGGGGCGGTCAGGTTTTGAAACGATCCCCCGAATTGTCCGCCGATAGTCCGGGCTGCTCCCAGTATGGCCACCTCTCTCATATGCTGCTCCCGATATTTCCATAGGTTGATTTTTAGCATGGATTGAGTGAACCTGCCGAAGATTCGGTCCCGGCCGCTTCACGCCGGGAGTAAAACCCTCACGCAAGCACCCGGCCTGACCGGTCCAATCCTTTGCGGGTTCGCTCTTCCAGCCTAAGGTGGACGTGTGCCGCCGGCGTTATCTGTTGGCCTTTTTCAACCCCAGCGCATCCGCCGCCAGAATCATCTTCATGATGTTCGTGGCCCCTTCGAGGATCTTGTATACCTTTCCGTCACGAAGGATCCGCGCTATGGGGTATTCATTGGAATACCCATATGCACTCAAGACCTCCAGGCCCAGGTTTGGGACTTCGTCCGCCGCGCGGCATGCATAATACTTCGCCAGCACGGTCTCTCTCATGTTGTTGACCAAGCCGCGGTCTTTCTGAACGGCGCATCTCCAAGTCAGCGCTCTCGCGGCCTCTGTTTCAGCGACCATCCTGGCGATAACTTCCTGCACCATCTGGAATTCCGCGATCGGGCGGCCGAACTGCTTCCTTTCATTAGCGTACTTGACTGCCTCATCCAGAGCTGCCTGACAAGTTCCAACAGCCCCGGCGGCGGCGGAAAGCCGCGTGCTGATGAGTTCCTGCATGAGGTAGACAAAGCCTTTTCCTTCCTCACCAAGTCGGTTGCCCGCCGGGACCTTGACGTCCTCCATAATAATTTCACCGGTCGGGCAGGCCCAGATGCCAAGCTTGTCCTTGATGGTAACAGTGGACACGCCCGGCACATGCATATCAATGACAAAGACGCTCATACCCTTGTGCTTTGCAGCCTTGTCCGTCATCGCGAATATCACCGCCATGTCGGCAACAGGCGCCCAGGTGATCCACATTTTCCGGCCGTTGAGGACGTAGTGGTCTCCGTCCTTCACCGCAGTGCTGGCCATGGCTGCGGTATCGGAACCGGTATCAGGTTCGGTCATTGCAAAGCAGCCCAGTATCTTGGCAGACATGAGTTCGGGAATGTATTTCTTTTTGAGTTCGTCGCTCCCCCACTTCAGGATGGACATGGATGTCCCCATGGTCTGCATATTGAAAGCGACTCTGAGGGACCCTGACACTCTGCCGATCTCTTCGGTTACTATGGCGTGGGCCAGGTAACCCATGTTGTTCCCGCCGTATTCCTCGGGGACCGGGCAGCCGAAAAGATTCATTTCCGCCATCTTCTCCACTAGGTCTCTCTGGAAACGATGGTCTTTCTCATCCTGATCGACAAAGGGTGCTATTTCCTTGTCTGCGAATTTACGAACCATGTCTCGAAGAATAATGTGGTCCTCGCTCAACTCAACATCATACTGATCGCTCATGCACTTGGCTCCTTTGAAAATGGTCTCCAGTTAGAAAAGGGCAGGGTTCGGGAATTGCGCCTTTACCTCATCGAAAATTATTACTCTGTACGCGGATGCCGCTGACTTCAGTCTAAATTGATAAACCGGAGTTTCGGTTCCATGATGACATTTAGGGCAGCACCGCCGTTGACCCCGGACTGATTCATGCAATCTTCTCGGCTGATGCGAGATCACGATTCCTTCAGCTTCCGCACTTCTTCGGTAAAAGCGGGCACAAAGCTGAACAGGTCCTCGATGATCCCGTAATCGGCTTTGCTGAAGATCGCGGCTTCGGGGTCCTTGTTTACGGCAACGATATATTTCGAGTACCCCATGCCGGCCAGGTGCTGGATGGATCCGGAGATCCCCACGGCAATATAGAGGTTGGGATTTACCACCTTACCTGTCTGCCCGATCTGGTCCGAATGCGGCCGCCAGCCCGAATCCACTGCTGCGCGCGACGCGCCTACCGCTGCCCCTAATACCCCGGCAAGCTCTTCGATGATTGCGAAGTTCGAGGCATCTTTCATTCCGCGGCCACCCGAGACTATTATCTCAGCTTCGGTGAGCTCTTTTTTCCCCGCAGCCTCAAGGTCATACCTGAGAACTTTCGTGCGCGGAACGGGAATCGAGACATCGGCTTTCTCTATCGCTGCCTTCTTGTTTTCATCCACTACCTGACATTGCATGACGTTCGGACGGATCGAAAGAAGCGGGGGATCGCCTGAAGTCGCCCACTCGGCCCAGGCAAAGCATTTGCCTGCAAAAGGGGCCCATTTTGCTTTGATCTTCTCCCCATTTTCTACAACCACTTCGATGACATCCTGAAGCAGGGCAACCTGGAGCCTGGAGCTAAGCCGTGCGCCGAGGTCTTTCCCATCAGCGGATGCCGGGAGCAGGATAGCGACTGGATCGATCTTCGTAACCAACTCGGCGATGATGGGCGTAAAAGTCTCGGCCAGGTAATATTCGAGCGCCGGATCATCGGCAACATACACCTTGTCCACCCCAAACCGGCCGAGTTCGGCAGCCTTTCCCGAAACTCCGCAGCCCAGCGACACGGCAACAAGCCCTGTTCCAAGTGCGTCGGCTACTCTTTTACCTTCGCTGGCAACCTCGTTGGTCACGCGGCGGAAGTCGCCATTTCGGAACTCCGTGATAATGCATACATTATTTGCCATCGGGAAGACTCCTGTATCAAATCACTGCGGCTTCTTCGCGCAGCAATCTTGCCAGTTCATTCGCTTTACCCGCGATGTCCAGCCCTCCATCGATTATCTTTCCGGGCTTGCGCTGGGGAGGCAATTCCATGGAGCTGATCCGGATTTTTGCCTTGTCATGGCCAAAGTCGGCAGGATCGAACCCGAGATCGGTGAGCTTCTTCACCTCCACCGGCTTTTTCCTGGCCTTCACGATACCTAGCGGGGAAGCATACCTCGGGTTCCAGACGGCATGTGAACCGCCAAAGGTAACCAGGGCGGGAAGAGGGGCCTGCAAAGTCACCTTTCCACCCTCGATTGGCCGATCTATGGTGACACTCGATCCATCCGATTCCAGCGAAACGGCAAGAGGAACGTGGGCCCACCCGAGCGTTTCAGCCAGCATGACGCCCCGCTGTGCCTGATCGTAATCAACGGATCTGGAGCCGATCAGGATGATATCGGGATTTATCTCTTTGACGGCAGCCGCAAGGACCTTGGTCAGTTGCAGGTAATCGGCGCCTTTCATCGCTGGGTCATCTATGAGCACCGCAGTATCTGCGCCCAGTGCGAGCGCCGTTCTGAGCGCTTCCACGACCCGCTGGGGTCCGCAACTGATGGCGGTGATCGTTCCTCCGTGTTTTTGTTTCAGGCGGAGGGCGGCCTCAATGGCAAACTCATCATAGGGATTGATGATCCACTTGAGATCAGAGGTTTCAATTTGCCTGTTACTCGGAGCGATCCGAATCACGGCCTCGGTATCAGGTGTCTGTTTTATGATGACGACAATGTTCACTGCACATCCTCCTTCCGCTTGTGCTTGAGAGTGGGGACAAAGAACGGGGAAAACTTCCGTGGCAAGTGAAATTCTGATACCGATCGTTCATAAACTTGGCTCCTTGAAAAGGTTGCAGCCTAGGGGAAGGGTCGCGTCCGGCAAGGTGCACCGGGACTCGGCAACTAATTGCATTGGCTCGAATCGCTCTCTGCGCACTTCGATCTGCCCGTGGAGGACTCTTGACCGGTTTAATCTCATCTAAAACTAACCGGAACTCACATTACTAAGCTGACTAAAAGACCAGGGATAAATGAGGTCTTTCCTTTATGATAGAAAGTGGTATGTCCGTGTTCCGTCGGCTTTTCCCCTCACCCGTCACTATCGCATCATTTTCTATACAATTCGGATCGAAAGTCTTTCGCAGTGAGGTGCACAGTAGCCGCAAAGAATGCAGAGTTCATGGTCTACCCTGGCCTTGCCCTCAATTATCGAAAGCGCCCCATTCTCACAATGCGCAACGCACTCGCCACAGCCGGTGCAGGTTATTTCCACAATGTTTAGAAGTTTGGACTGAAGGGCTGTTTTTTGGGCCAACTCATCGGAGATGGGAAGGCCGGATAGAAAACGAACGTTCCATTCCACCTCAAGCGGCGTCACCATGCCGACCATAACGGCATCGATGTTTTTCTGGCTGAAAACAAATCGCAATGCCTTTTCGCGATCGGAGACGAAATTGCCTCCGGCAAGTGACTTCATGGCATAGATGAACCTGCCCGCCGAATGCGCTTCGCCTATGGCCTCGAGCATCTCGCCGGCGGTTCCGTCTATGATGCCCATGCCCTTAATGTTTATAAGAGGGTGAATTACGTCTATTTCTCGATGACGGCCCGCATCCCGGACGCTCTGAATGGAATGGGTGCTTATGCCGACCATCCCGATGGTCCCATTTTCGCGCGCGGAAACAAGCGTTTCCAGGGTGGGACCCCACAGTTCCTCTGTGAAAGGGGTGCGCGCGCAATGGCAGAGCATGATATCGAT